>NZ_JBEOVJ010000002.1:0-263128 GCF_040295435.1 Streptomyces sp. NPDC002809 | reverse complement strand
GGCCCCACGCCGGGGCCGGCGGCCCCCCGCCGGTGCCGGGAAGGCACCGGCGGGGAACCCACCGGGACGGCGGTCCGTGGTCAGGCGCCGGGAATCCGGCCCGCGCCTGCCTTGAGGCCGACGAGCAGGGGCACGAGCAGCGGGTGGTCGACCTCGGTGCGCAGGGCCGGCGTCCAGCCGGCGCCGGTGGTGAGCTGCTCCGCGGGGACGCCCGCGTTGTGGACGGCGACGAGGTCCGTCCGGCGGCCGTTGACGTAGTTGTCCGCGGCGGTGAGCGAGGACTCCGACCACTTCTTGAGGATCTTCGCCCGGTCGAATCCGGCGCCGAGGGTGAACGCGTTGTGCTCGGCGACGAGCTGGGACTTGGCGCCGATGCCGTACGTGTAGCCGTAGACGCTGCCCGTGGTGGCGACGAAGTGGTTGTTGTAGGAGTCGACCTGCCCGAAGCGGACGCGTGGGGCGCGCTCGTTCACGTCCTTGAAGAGGTTGTGGTGCAGGGTGACCCGGAGCTTGCCGCTGTCGGTCGCGCCTGCCCCGTCGCTGTTGCCGATGAGCATCGTCTTGTCGTGGTCCTTGAGGACGTTCCACGAGACGGTGACCAGGTCGGCGCCCTTGACGATGTCGAAGAGCCCGTCGTGCTGCTGGTACAGCTCGTCGAAGTAGCGCGGCTGGCCGGCGTCGGGGCGGTCCCCGTCGCTGAAGGTGTTGTGGTCGACCCAGACGTGGTCGGAGCCGTAGACGACGAGGTTGTCGTACTCCGAGTTCCAGTGGCCGGTGTCGCCGTCCGTGGGGTCCCACTGGGGGAAGCAGTCGTAGGTGTCCTCGAACGAGATGTTCCGGACGATGACGTTGGAGACGTTCTGGATCTGGAGGCTTGCGCCGATGACCGTCGCGTCCTTGCCGACCCCGACGAGCGTGGTGTTGGACGGGACGTAGACGTTCACCGCGGCCTTCTGCAACGCGGCGGACGCGAGCCGGGCGTCCTCCAGGGGGCCCGAAGGGACCTCGTCCCGGCCCCAGGTGGCGGGGTCGTAGGCGGCGAGGTAGCCGTCCAGGGTGTAGCCGTCGGTCCGGTACGCCTCGCAGTCGATCGGGGTGCCCTCGGCGTCGGAGTTCCCGTGGACGGTTCCGTCGATCCTGACGATCTTCGGTGCGTCGCCCGCGTCCTCGAAGGCGGCGATGAGTTCGGCCCGGTTGCTCACGGTGTAGATGTGGTCGGGGGTGGCGGCTGCGCCGCCGGTGGTGGAGCCGTCGGCGGCGGCCCAGCCGTCACCCTCGGCGAGGACGGCGCGGTCGATACCCTTGTGGTGGCCGGGGCCGGCCGGGTGCCCGGTGGCCTGGGCGGGGACGGAGACGGCGAGCACCAGGGAGGCGCAGCCCATCACCAAGGCAATGGCGCGAGCATGACAGATGCGTGCGGGCATGGCGGATCCTTCGGTGGTGAGGTGAGGTGAGGAGGAACGGGTGGGGCGGCCGGGGTCAGGCCTGCGACCAGGTGATCCACTCGAGCGGGATCGCGGAGTCGGTACGGCGTACGTCGCGCGGGGCGAGTACCTGCCCGGCCACCAGGGCCCGGGCGACGAGCCGCGCGGCCTCGACGGCGCCGCGGGGCTGGAAGTGCGTGTTGTCCTGTCGCCCGTCCGGGTAGTTGGGCGACCGGCCCGGCTCCAGCCAGTTGAAGTACCCGAGGGTGCCGTCCGGTCCGAGCTCCTGCCAGCGCGCCAGCGTGAGCGCCTGGAGGTCGAGCAGGGGTACGCGCTCCTCGGCGGCCAGCGCGCGCATCGCGGCCGGGTACTCCCCGTGGCTGGGCTTCGCCGTACCGTCGGCGGCGAAGCGGCGGCGTTCGACCGGGGTGAGCAGGACCGGGCGCGCCCGGTGGGACCGCGCGCCGCGCACGTACTGGCGCAGGTGGTCCTGGTAGGTGGTGTACGGGTCGGTGCCGCGGGCCGGGTCCTCGGTCTTCTCGTCGTTGTGCCCGAACTGGATCAGCAGGAGGTCGCCCTCGCGGACCTCCTCCAGCAGGGCGGTGAGCCGGCCCTCGTCGATGAAGCTCTTCGAACTGCGGCCGTTCATCGCATGGTTGGCGACGGCCGGGGTGCGGCCCAGGAAGAACGGCAGGGCCATCCCCCAGCCGGTCTCGGGCGCCGCGTCGGCGTACTTCTGCGCGGCCGTCGAATCGCCGGCGATGTGCAGGGTACGGGGACGGGGGCGGCCGTCCGGGCTGTGCGCCGCCGCTGCGGTGCCGGTGGCCAGTACCAGGGGCAGCGCGGTGACGGCGGCCATGGTCTGCCTGCGGGTGAGTGACACGGTGAAGCTGCCTCTCTCATGGATGCGTAGCGGTGCGTACGCGGGCGTACGGCGGTACGGAGTGCAGGAGGAGAGGGGACCGGCGGCGGGACGCGACCCGGACCGCCGCCGGTCCCCGGTCACCGGGGTGTCGGCCTTGCGGACGGCCGATCAGCCGTTGCCGATCTCCTTCCACTCCTTCTGGGCCTTGTTCAGCTCGTCCGCGATCTTGTCCAGGAAGGCCTTGGCCGTGACCTTGCCGAGCAGCAGCTTCTGGAACTCCGGCTCGTTGTCCGCCTTGCTGATGTTGTTCCAGTCCGGCAGGTAGTACGGCAGCTGCACGATCTTGGTGGAGCCGTCGGTGAGGGCCTTCGCGGCGAGCTCGGTCGGCTCGGTGGCGCTGATCCACGGGTCCTTGGCGGCCTCGGTGTTGGCCGGGATGGCGCCCGCGGACTCGTTCCACTTGCTGTTCGACTCGTGCGAGGCGGCGAACTCGATGAACTTCCAGGACGCCGTCTTGTTCTTGCTCGTCCGGAACAGGCCGAGCCCGTCGACTGGGTTGGAGACCTGGACCCGGGTGCCGCTGTCACCGATCGGGTTCGGTATGCCGGCGAACTTCTCCTTGCCCAGCGCCTTCAGGTGGTCCTGGTAGGAGCCGAGGTTGTGGCTCAGCATGCCGATGGTGCCGGTGTCCCACTGGGCGACCATCTTGGTGAAGTCGTTGTTGACGTCGGCGGCGGGCGTCGTCTTCTTGTACAGCGCCACGTACTTCTCCAGCGCGGCGACGTTCTTCGGGTCGTTGAGCGTCGTCTTGTCGCCGCTCCAGAACTCCGTGATGCCGGACTGCCCGTACGACGCGTCGATCGCCTGGGCGATGGAGCCGGCGCCACCGCGGATGGTGTAGCCGAACTTGTTGTCCTTGGAGTCGGTGAGCTTCTCGGCTGCCTTGTAGAAGTTGGCCCAGGTGGTGGGCGCTTCGAGGTTCGCCGCCTTGAACAGGTCGGTGCGGTACCAGAGGGCGCCGTTGTTGGCGGAGGTCGGCACGGTGTACATGTCGTCGCCACGGCCGCCCGCGTCCTTGACGCTCGCGACCATGCCCTCGACGAGCTTGCCGTTGAGGGCGGAGCCCTTGATCCGGTCGTTGAGCGGGTCGAGGGCCTCCTGCGAGACCATGTTGGCGAGGTAGGCGGTGCCCACGCCACCGACGTCCGGCAGTCCGCCGCCCGCGATGGCCGTGTCGTACTTGGACTGCACGTCGGCGATCGGGATCGGCACGTACTTGACCTTGATGTCCGGGTACTTCTTCTCGAAGTCCTTGATGATCTCGGTCCAGATGGCGGTGCGCGGACCACCGTTGTTGTCCCAGAAGGTGATCTCGCCCTTCCCGCTGCCCTCGGTACCGGTCTCGCTGCCGTCGTCACCGCAGGCGGTAGCCGTCAGGGCGAGCACCGCCGCGAGGGACACCGCTGCCGCGGCACGCCCCCGCTGCGTCTTCGAGATGGTCATGGTCGGCTCTTCTCTCTCGGTTCTCTGTTGTGTCGTGCGCACTGCATGGGGGGTGTGCCGAACTCCGGGATTCAGCGGTGGGTGCCCTGCGGCGCCCAGCCGTCCTCGCCCCCGAGGTAGTCGGAGACCTGGTGGTGTGCGGCGTCCTCGGCGGACATCTGCGGCCGGTCCGCGGTCACCGCGGCGCCGGGCCCGTAGGTCCGGTACTCGGTGAACCGGGCGTCCTGCCACGGGAAGCCGCCCATCTCGCTCCACGGAGTGGCCTTGACCGCCGCGGGCAGGAGGGTCTCGCGGATCAGGACCTGGCCGACCGCGTCGGGATTGCCGCTCGGGTGCCAGGGCCGGCCGAGGTGGAAGGTGTCCGCGGGGGCGTCGCTGATGATCCGGCTGCGGGTGATCAGGAAGCCGTACGGGTTGTCCTTCCACGTCGAGGCGGCCGTGACGTAGCCGTTGTCGGTGGCCGAGCCACGGCTCAGCGCCTTGATCACGGAGTGCTCGATGACCGTGGTGGCGCGGCCGTAGATGAAGTCGACGTCGCCCTCGATGTAGACGTCCCTGAGGTACACCCGGGCCTTCTGGGTGAGGACCGGGGTGTCGGTCATCAGGGTGTCCTGGTTGCCGAGGAAGGCCGTGTTCTCGAAGGTCAGCCGGTCTCCGGTGGTCTTCACGGCGAGGGCCTGCTCGCCGCTCAGCTCGACGGCGGCCTCGTCGAAGTCGTTGGAGAAGGTGAGGTTGCGGGCGCTGAAGTCGTGTCCCTCGACGACGACGGTCGCGCTGCCCCAGGAGCCCTGGGTGGTGCCGTCCGGCTTGAGTTCGCCCTGCGGGGTGTCGAAGACGACGAGTGTGTCCGAGCGGTTCCTGCCCGTGCCGACGAGCGAGACGTACGGCTGGTTCTTCCCGATCCTGACGTGCTCGCGATAGGTGCCGGGGGCGATCCGTACGGTGATCCGGCCGTCGTTGCCCTGCGGCACCGCGTCCACGGCCGCCTGCACGGTGGCGTACGCGCCGGGCACCCGGAGCACGGTCTCGGTACCGATGTCCTTCTGCGGCCCGGAGTCACGGGTGACCAGCTTGGGCACGTCGGCCGCACGGTCCAGGTGGTACGGGTAGAAGTCACGCGGGTCGAAGGCGGCGCCCCAGGCGTCGGTGCGGCCCGTGGTGTTCCTCAGGATCGAGCCGCGCTGGACCAGTTCGGCCGTGGCGTCCGCCTGGTACGGGTGCTGGACGTCCCGGTAGTAGCTGTTCTCGATGACCATCTTCGTTGCGCCGCGGGCCCAGTTGCCGTACGTCCACACCGGGTCGCCGTCCGCGACCTGCGCGGAGAGGTAGTTGTTGTAGAGGTGGGCGTAGGCGCAGTTGTCGGCGGAGGGGTTGCGCTGCTTGGTGCCCTCGAACCAGTTGTGGTCGATGGTGATCTGCGTCTTGACGTTCGCGGTCCAGCCGATGCCGAGCGCCTTGTTGTGGTTGCTGAAGTGGTTGTACGAGACGGTGACGTACTCACTGTCCTTGCGGATGTCGAGCAGTCCGTCACCCATGTGCGTGAGGCGGTTGTGGTCGATCCAGATGTGGTCGACCGAGTCCATCTGGATGGCGTCGAAGTCGGTGGTCTTGCCGTCCCAGTCGCCCTCGACGTACGAGTCCCGGATGGTGAGGTTGCGGATGATGACGTTGTGGGTGCCGGGGTTCAGGTGCAGTTCGCCGTGGACGATCTCCCCGCTGTCGCCGACACCGACGATGGTCTTGTCGGAGGCCACCACGATGTCGTGGCCGAACGGCTCGACGGCGACGGATCCGGCGACCCGGATGACGTAGGGCTCCGGCGCGGCCGCGTACGCCGCCAGGTCGGCCTGGGTGGAGACGGTGACGACCTTGCCGCCGCTGCCACCGGTGGTCCCGCCTGCCAGGGAGGCGAAGCCGTGCGCGGTGTCGGACCAGGTGTCGTGGCCGGCGCCCGGACCCGCCGGCTGTGCGGCGGCGCCGGCCGAGGGGGCGGACGGTACGAGGAGTGCTGCGGCCAGGGCGAAGGCCGCGGTCAGGGTTCGTGCTCTGGTGCGCTTGTTGCTCAGGTGCATCGATGCGGCTCCTGTACATGCGGATCAGGCAGGGCGGATGTGCTCCGTACGGGTCATGCGGTGGTGCGGAATCCGGTGAAGCAGGCCGTCCCGGCCGGCCCCGTCCCGGGCGGTGCGGTGGCGAACAGTCCGAGCAGGGCACCGACCCAGCGCCACGGCGTCGCGGCGAAGACCTGGCCCGAGGGGCGGAATCCGGTCCCGTCCCCCGTGTCGGCGAAGAAGCGGCAGCGGGCGCCCGGGGTCACCTCGATCCGGAGCCGGACCCGGCCGTCGGGGGCCGGCCTGCC
Organism: Streptomyces sp. NPDC002809; assembly: GCF_040295435.1. Lineage (NCBI taxonomy): Bacteria > Bacillati > Actinomycetota > Actinomycetes > Kitasatosporales > Streptomycetaceae > Streptomyces > Streptomyces sp. NPDC002809. Next base: position 256,977 of record NZ_JBEOVJ010000002.1, on the reverse strand, counting down.
GTGCGCGGCGTCGCGTTCGTGCTCGGCGACCGTCTCGGCGTACCGGTGCACGAACCGGATCCCGCCGTCCGCACCGTCCGCGCCTTCCGTCGACCGCTCCAGGCCGATCCAGCTGAACGCGTCCCCGAGCACCGCGAGACCGGCCTTGGCACCCGCCACCTCGCTGCCGAGGGTGAGCTCGGCCTCGACGGTGAACGTCTCGGCGGGCAGCCGCTGGACCAGCACGTTGGGCAGGGCCCGCAGATCGTGTGCGTACGCGGTCCGTACGCAGCTGAGCCGCAGCCCGTCCCCGCCGTGCTCGACGGTCCAGCCGGGGCGGGGATCGGCGGTCCACTGCCACTGCCTGCCGTAGCGGCCGCCCGGGAAGCTGTCGCCGCTGGCCGGGGCCGCGGCGGACTGCTCGGGCGCGGCCGGTTTGGTGTGTACGGAGACGGGTTCGCCCGCGTCGCCGATGACCGGCCAGCCGCCGTCCTCCACGTCCCATCGCATCGGCTGGAGGTGGACCACCCGTCCGTACGCCCCGCGCTCCTGGAAGTGCAGGAACCAGTCCTCGCCCGCCGGGGTCGTGACCCAGCCGCCCTGATGCGGTCCGTTGACCTCGGTGCGCCCCTGGGCGAGGACGACACGTTCCTCGTACGGCCCGGAGAACTCCCGGGAGCGGAAGGCGCCCTGCCAGCCGGTCGTGACCCCGCCGGCCGGGGCGAGGATCCAGAACTCGCCGTCGCGGCGGTAGAGCTTGGGGCCCTCCAGGGTGAACCAGCCGGGGATCGTGTCGGCGTCGATCAGGGTCTCGCCCTCGTCGAGGAGTTCCCGTCCGTCGGGGCTCATCCGGTGGCCGGTGAGCCGGTTCTTGATCCCGGAGCGTGACTTGGCCCAGGCGTGCACGAGATAGGCCTCGCCGGTCTCCTCGTCCCACAGCGGGCAGGCGTCGATCAGCCCCTTGCCCGCCTTGACCAGGTGGGGCGCGCTCCACGGGCCGCGGATGTCCTCGGCGTTGATCTGCTGGACGCCGTGGTCGGGATCGCCCCAGAAGATCCAGAACCGTCCGGCGTGGTGCCGCAGCGACGGCGCCCACACCCCGCAGTCGTGGCGGGGCACGGCGAAGTCGGCGGCCGGCTCCAGCCGGTCCAGGGCGTGGCCGATGAGGGTCCAGTTGACGAGGTCGCGCGAGTGCAGCAGCGGCAGTCCGGGGACCCGGCCGAAGCTGGAGGCCGTGAGGTAGAAGTCGTCGCCGACCCGCACCACGTCGGGGTCGGACCAGTCGGCGTTCAGTACCGGGTTGCGGTAGGTGCCGTCGCCGAGGTCGGCGGTCCAGGGGCGCTCGCCGACGGCGCTCACGCGGTCACCGCCCGGCGGACGTAGGCAGCGGCCTCGGCCCGGTCGAGCCGGCCGTCCGCGACGACGGTGACGACCCGGCGCACGACCGTCGCACCCGCGGGGACGGGGAGCCGGCGGTCGGCGGCGAGGGACGAGCCGACGCCCGGGTACTCCGTGGTCCGCACGAACCACGGGTCCCGGCGGGTCTCCTCGGTCGCCCCGGCGAACACCAGGGTCCAGCCGTCGCCGCTCATGGCCACCCAGTCGGCGGCTCGCCCGTGCACCGCCTCCTCACCGTCCGCGGAGCCGCTGAACACGGCGGGCGCCGCCGCCTCCTTGGGGGCGCGCCAGAAGAAGCCGCCGTATCCGGCGCCCGGCCGGCCGTTGGTGGCGGGGCTGCCGATCGACAGGTCCGAGGCGCCCCGGTTGGTGAGCGAGAAGGAGAAGTCCAGCGCCCAGGCGGCCCGGGAGAGTTCGGCGGTGGCGACCGTGCGGTGCTCCCGCAGCAGTTCGGTGTCGCCGGCCTCCCAGCTGAGCTCCTCGACGAATCCGTCCGGGTCGCGGAGCTTCCAGCCGAGGTGGCGCTGGACCCCGTGGTTGTCGAGCTCGGTGGGGCCCTGGTCGCGGACGAAGGTGCGACCGCCCCAGAAGTTGTGCCCGGCGACGTCCGGGACGGCGACGGATGTGCCCAGGTGGTGGAGGTGGTCGGCCGGGCGTTCCTCGGTGACCGGGGTACCCCCGAGCGTGGTGACGGGGTGGAGGTAGGGGCGGCCGTCGGCGGCGGGGAGGTAGGTGTAGCGGCCGACCGGGCGGCCGGCGCAGCTGAGCAGTACGGTGGTCGTCACGATGAACTCACCTCGGTGGGGAGCGCCCAGGGGACGCCGAGTTCGGAGAAGAGCGTGAGGGTGTCGGCGCCCGCCGCGACCAGTCCGTCGATCCCGCGCACCACCCGGCGGGTGGTCGCGGAGGGGGTGGCGGGCGCGGTGTACCAGGCGTCGGCCGGCAGTGCGAGCGGCTCGGGGGCGGTGCGTACGGCCTCGACGACCTCCATGAACGCGCCGGTGCGGTGCGGCGGTACGAGCAGGGCGGCGTCCCGCACCAGGTGGTCGACGAGGTTCTCCAGGAGGTCGGTCCTTCCGTGCACCGCCTCCTCGGGGCCGTGTCCGGCACGCTGGACGAGGACCCGGTCCTGCTTGTACCAGAAGGTGATCCGGCCGCGGTCGCCGTGGACGATCACATAGGGCTCCCCGGCCTGTTCGGCGCAGAGGGTGACGGCGGCGGTGACCGGGATGCCGGTCGCGGTCGTGATGCGTACGCAGGAGGTGTCGTCGGCCTCGATGTCGTGGGCGCGGAACAGCTCGGTCTCGACTCCGGTGACGTCCTGGGCCGTACCGCTGCCGGCGAGTTCGAGGGCGGTGGCGACGGCGTGGGCGAGCGGGTTGGTCAGGACCCCGTCGACGACGTCGGTGCCACCGATCCGGCGCCGCCCGGCCCAGGGCGCCCGCCGGTAGTAGGCCTCGTCCCTGACCCAGGCGCCCGCGGCCCCGTAACCCTGCACGGTGCCGATGGCGCCGGAGCGCACGAGCTCGCGGATGGCGGGTACGGCGTGCGAGCCGAAGGACTGGAAGCCGACCTGGCAGGCGATGCCGGCGTGCCGCACCCCGGCCAGGATTCGTTCGAAGTCGGCGCGGGTCGCGGCGGGAGGCTTCTCCAGCAGGAGGTGGACGCCTCGGCCGGCGGCGGTGAGCGCCAGTTCGGTGTGGGTCTGGATCGGGGTGCAGATGACGGCGGCGCGGGCCCCGGTGGAGTCCAGGAGTGCGCCGAAGTCGGCTGACTGCTCAGGGAGTTCACCTGCGAAGGCGTCGAGTTCGCCGTCGGCGAGCGGCGCCGGCTCGCAGACTCCGGCGAGCCGTACGAGGCCCTGGTGCTGAAGGCGACGGATGTTGGCGAGGTGCCAGCGTCCGTGGCCGCGGGCGCCCGCGAGGACGATGGGCAGGGGGGTCGGCCGCGTGCTCATCCGAGCCTCCCCGCTCCCGCCGCGCGGGCGGCGGTGTCGATCGGGCCGTACGGGGCGGGCGTCCAGCCGTCACCGCCGGCCGGGGCCCCCCGGCCCAGGTCCCGTGCGGTGGCGGCCCCGGCGCCCGGCTGGAAGGCCGGGCCCGCCGGGAGGAGGGTCAGCGCGGCAGCGGTGCGGCGCACCGCTCGCGTGCGGAGTGCGGTCATGTGCGTCAGCCCTTCACGGCGCCGGCACTGAAGCCGGTGATGAGCCACTTCTGGATGAAGGCGAAGACGATCACCACGGGCACCGCGGCGATCACACCGCCGGCGGCGAGCGCGCCCAGGTCGACGCTGTCGGCTCCGATGAGGGTGTTCAGGCCGACCGGGATCGTCTGCTTGTCCTGCTCGCTGAGGAACATCAGGGCGAACAGGAAGTGGTTCCAGCTGTGCACGAAGGCGAAGGAGCCGACCGCGATGAGTCCCGGCCGCAGCAGCGGCAGCACCACCGCGCAGAAGGCCCGGAAGCGCGAGCAGCCGTCCACCCAGGCGGCCTCCTCCAGCGTGACGGGCACGTTCTTGATGAACCCGCTGATCAGGATGATGGAGAGCGGCAGCTGGAAGACCGTCTCGGCGATGACCACGCTCCCCAGGGAGTTGATCATCTGGAGGTTCTTGAAGATCTCGAAGAGCGGTACGAGCATCAGCGCGCCCGGGATGAACTGCGAGCAGAGCAGCGCCAGCATGAAGGCGTTCTTGATCTTGAAGTTGAACCGGGCGAGCGCGTAGCCGCCGGCCAGCGCGACGAGCGTCGTGCAGACCAGGGTGCAGACCCCGACGATCATGCTGTTCTGGAAGAAGATCGCGAAGCTGCGCTCGTTCCAGACCTTGGAGAAGTGCTCCCCGGTCATCGGCCAGGGCACCAGCGAGGTGGAGCCCGAGGGACGCACGGCGAACAGGAACATCCAGTAGAACGGGATGAGGGTGAAGACGAGGTAGATGCCGAGCGGTACGTAGATCTGCCAGCGCGGCACGTCGTCGAAGGCGCGTTCGCGGCCGGGCCTGCCTCGCCGGTGGGCGGCGGGCGGGCGAGCGCTCTGTTCGGGCAGTCGCCCGGTGTCGGTGCCGTTCTTCTCGGCCAGTGCGGCAGTCACTTGTGGTCGCCTCCGAACTTGCTCAGGCGCAGATAGACGATCGAGCAGAAGAGGAGGATCACGAAGGCGACGGTGGTGAGCGCGGAGGCGTATCCGAAGTCGTGGCCCTCGATGCCGGTGTTGGCGACGTAGAGCGGCAGGGTGGTCGTCTCGCCGGCCGGTCCGCCGCCGGTGAGGGTGTAGAGGAGGTCGACGTTGTTGAACTCCCAGACACCGCGCAGCAGCGTGGAGAGGATGATCGCGTCCCGCAGGTGGGGCAGGGTGATGTGGAAGAACTGGCGCATTCGCCCGGCGCCGTCGACGGACGCCGCCTCGTACAGCTCCTTGGAGACGGACTGCAGGTCGGCGAGGATGAGGATGGCGAAGAAGGGGACCCCGCGCCAGAGTTCGGCGACGGTCGCGGCCCAGAAGACGGTTCCGGTGTCGGAGAGCACGGAGGTGCCGTAGTCGCCGATCCCGGCGTCCGCGAGGTAGCGGCTGAACCCGGTCGAGGAGTTGTAGAGCAGGATCCAGATGGTGCTGGTCAGCACACCGGAGACGGCCCAGGGCGAGAAGACCATGGCGCGGGAGATGCCGCGGCCGATGAAGCTCTGGTTGACGATCAGTGCGAGTGCGAGCCCGAGAGTGAGCTGGAGCGCGACCTGGACGACCACCCACTGGGCGCTGAAGGTCAGCGTCGTCCAGAACTGGTCGTCGTCGGTGAAGATCCGGGTGAAGTTGTCGAGGCCCGCGAAGCCGTTCCGCCACGGCTTGGTGACGTTGTAGTTCTGCAGGCTGTAGTAGAAGACGCTGATCACCGGGTAGGCGATGAAGCCCAGCATCAGCAGCCCCGCGGGGGCGATCAGCAGATACGGCAGTCGGCGGGGGCTCGCGGAGCGGCGCCTGGGCACCTTGGGCGGTGTGGCCACAGCGGCGGCTTGGGCCATGACACGTCTCCGTTCTCTCTCGGGTACGGGGTGCGAGGTGGTGCTGAGGGTGCTGGGAGGTGCTGCGCGTGGCGGTGCGTGTAGTGCGCAAGCGCTTGCCGCATGGCGTTCGGTATACCGAACGGGGCGGGGCGCCGGAATTCCGGTGGGCCGTTCAGCCGGCGTACGGGTCGGGCACTTCTCCCGGCCGGGCCAGGAAGGCGAAGTCGCAGCCGGTGTCGGCCTGGGTGATCTGGTCGTGGTAGAGCGCCCCGTAGCCGCGCTCGTAACGGGTGGCCGGCGGCGTCCACTCGGCCCTGCGCCGCGCCAACTCCTCTTCAGTGACGTCGAGATGAAGCAGCCTCGCTTCGACGTCCAGGGTGATGGAGTCACCGGTGCGGACCAGTGCGAGAGGTCCGCCGACATAGGACTCGGGCGCGATGTGCAGCACGCAGGCCCCGTAACTGGTGCCGCTCATACGGGCGTCGGAGAGTCGCACCATGTCCCGTACACCCTGCTTCAGCAGATAGTCGGGGATCGGCAGCATGCCGTACTCGGGCATACCGGGACCGCCCTTGGGTCCGGCGTTGCGGAGCACCAGCACATGGTCCGGTGTGAGGGCCAGGGCCGGGTCGTTGATGGTGCGCTGCATCTCCCTGTAGTCGTCGAAGACGACCGCGGGGCCGGTGTGGCGCAGCAGGTGGGGCTCGGCGGCGATGTGCTTGATGACGGCGCCGTCCGGGCAGAGGTTGCCGCGCAGCACCGCCACACCGCCCTCGTCCGCCAGGGGGTTGTCGCGTTCCCGGATGACGTCGCTGTTGTGCACGAGTGCGCCGTCGAGCTGCTCGCGCAGGGTCTCGTGCGCGACCGTGGGACGGTCCAGATGCAGTACGTCGGTCAGCCGGGCCAGGAACCCGGGCAGCCCGCCGGCGAAGTGGAAGTCCTCCATGAGGTACTTCCCGCCGGGGCGCAGATTGGCCAGCACCGGGACGGTGCGGGCGATGCGGTCGAAGTCGTCGAGGGTGAGCTTGATGCCGGAACGGCCCGCCATCGCGATCAGGTGGATGACGGCGTTGGTGGAGCCGCCCAGCGCGAGGACGGTGGCGACGGCGTCCTCGTACGCCTCCGCGGTGAGGATCGACGACAGCTTCCGCTGCTGCCACACCAGTTCGACGATCCGGAGCCCGGACTGCGCCGCCATCCGGTCGTGGCCGGAGTCGACGGCCGGGATGGAGGAGGCGCCCGGAACGGTGACACCGAGCGCCTCGGCGGCGGCGGTGAGGGTCGAGGCGGTGCCCATCGTCATGCAGTGGCCGGGTGAGCGGGCGAGTCCGTTCTCCAGTTCGTCCATCTCGCAGTCGCCGATGAGTCCGGCCCGCTTGTCGTCCCAGTACTTCCACATGTCGGTGCCGGAGCCCAGCACTTCGCTGCGCCAGTGCCCCGGCAGCATCGGCCCGGCGGGCACGAACACGGCCGGCAGGTCGACGGAGGCCGCCCCCATCAGCAGCGCGGGCGTCGACTTGTCGCAGCCGCCGAGCAGCACCGCCCCGTCGACGGGGTAGGAGCGCAGCAGCTCCTCCGTCTCCATCGCGAGCATGTTGCGGTAGAGCATCGGGGTCGGCTTCTGGAACGTCTCCGAGAGGGTGGAGACCGGGAACTCGAGCGGGAAGCCGCCCGCCTGCCAGACACCGCGCTTGACCGCCTGCGCGCGGTCGCGCAGATGGACGTGGCACGGATTGATGTCGGACCAGGTGTTGAGGATCGCGATGACCGGCTTGCCGAGGTGCTCCTCGGGGAGGTAGCCCAGCTGGCGGGTGCGGGCGCGGTGGCTGAAGGAACGCAGCCCGTCGGTGCCGTACCACTGGTGGCTGCGCAGCTCCTCGGGGGCGATGCGGCCGGTCATATGGACCACCCCTCGACCTGGGCGGCGACCTCGGCGCGCTGGGACTCGGGGAGCACCCGGCTGGGCGGTCGCACGTCGCGGCCGCACAGCCCGAGCGAGGCCAGGGCCTCCTTGACGACCGTCACGTTGTTGGCGGACTGCCGGTCGGCGCGCAGCTCCTCGAAACGGCGGATCTGCTCCCAGACCTTCATCGCTGCCGGGTGGTCGCCGGCCCGCAGCGCCTCCAGCATCGCGATCGAGACACCGGGGGCGACGTTGACGAGACCGGAGGTGAATCCGGTGGCACCCGCGGAGAAGTAGGAGGGGGCGTACAGCTCGGCGAGACCCGCGACCCAGACGAAGCGGTCCAGGCCCGCGTCCCGGGCGAAGGCCGCGAAGCGTGCGGCGTCCGGGACGGCGTACTTGACGCCGATGACGTTGGGGCAGCTGTCGGCGAGGACCGCCAGGCACTCCCCGTCGAGGTGCGGGTTGCGGATGTAGGGGACGACGCCGAGTCCGGGGACGGCCTCGGCGATGGCCCGGTGGTAGTCGATCCAGCCGTCCTGCGAGACGTACGGGTGGACGGGCTGGTGCACCATCACCATCTCGGCGCCGGTGTCGCGGGCGTGCTCGGCGGCGGCGACGGCGGTCGGCACGTCGTGTCCGACACCGACCAGGATCGTGGCACGGCCGCCGGCCTCGTCGATCGTCAGCTCGGTGACGGTGCGCCGCTCCTCGGGGGTGAGCGCGTAGAACTCCCCGGTGTTGCCGTTCGGGGTGAGGATGCGTACGCCGCCGTCGAGCAGCCTTCGCAGCAGGGCGCGGTGCGCCGCCGTGTCGATGGTCCCGTCCGCGGCGAACGGGGTCACCGGGATCGCGACGACATCTGCGAGGGCCGCCTTCAGCGGTGTGAGGTCCATGCGGACAGGCCTTTCGTCGGTGTGCTGCTGGTTCACGCCGCGTCACCCCCGTCTTCGTCGTCGGGGAACGCGCGGCGCACGAACGACGCGATGTGGTCGTGCAGAGCCCCGGCAGCCGCGTCCGCGTCGTCGGCGAGCGCGAGCCGCAGGATCTCCCGGTGCTCGGCCGCCTCCCGCTCCCACGACGGGATGGCCGTCCACGCGACCGTCGACACGAGCGCCGCCTGGTCGCGGACCTCGTCGAGCATCCGGGCCAGCAGCGGGTTGCCGCAGGGCAGGTAGAGCGCACGGTGGAAGTCCCGGTTGGCAAGCGACCTGTCGGCCTTGTCGAGCGCCGAGTCGGCGCGCTCCAGGGCCTCCTGGGCCTCGTCGAGCGAGGCCTTGCGGGTGATGGAACGGCGCAGCGCCTCGGGTTCGAGCAGCAGCCGTACGTCGTACACCTCCCGGGCCATGGACGCGTCGACGTGCCGCACGACGGCGCCCTTGTACTGGCTCATGACGACCAGGCCGGTACCGGCGAGAGTCTTGAGCGCCTCACGGACGGGGGTCTTGGACACCCCGAACTGCGCGGCGAGTTCGGTCTCGACGAGCGCCTGCCCTGGTCTCAGCTGCGCCGTGAGGATCGCGTGCTTGATCGCCTCCAGCACGTACTGGGTGCGGGACGGAATCGGGGTGGGCGCAAAGGTCATGGGTGAAGGGCTCTCGCATCTCGCGTATCGCGTCTCATATATGACGTACGAAGTACGACGCGATGAAGCTAGAGGCGCCACGAATGTTTCGTCAACGCTTCTCACAGAAGAACTTCACGGGACTACGACGTGTGCCCTACACCGATCCCGGGCCCCGGCCACCCCGGGCCGGCGGCCTACGGCATCCTCCCGATGCTCCGCAACGGCCTTACCAGCCAGCCTGATCGCACAACGAAGGCGCAGGTCAGGGAGGTTCGATGGCGATACGGGCAGAGTCGGCGGCGGGGCGGGTCCTGCGTGACCGGACGGCGGGGGTGTTCCTCGCAGCGGTCGTCATGTCCGGATTCGGCAGCTCCGCGATGCTGCCGGCGGCCGGGATCTGGGTCAAGTCGCTGACGGGCTCGGACAGTCTGGCGGCGCTCGCCCTCTTCGCCGTCTGGCTGCCGGTACTGTTCGGGCCCCATCTCGGAACGGTGGCCGACCGGCTGCCGGGGAAGCCGCTGCTGGTCGGGGCGAACATCGTCATGGCCCTGCTGATGGCCGCGCCGGCCTCGGTGGATTCGGCCGGGCGGATCTGGATCCTGTTCGCGGTGCTCCTGCTGTACGGGACCGGCTCGGTCCTGATGGACGCCGCCGAGTCGGCCGTGGTCGCCCGGGCCGTGGACAAGCGCCTGCTGGGCGATTTCAACGGCTTGCGGATGACGGCGAACGAGGGCATGAAGCTGGTGGCCCCGCTCACCGGCGCAGCGCTCTACGCACGCTTCGGGGGCGGTGCGGTGGCCCTGCTGGACGCGGCCTCCTTCGCCCTGGCCGCCGGGCTCTGCGCACTGCTGCGGGTACGCGGACAGGACCCGGCGGCCAAGGGCTCGGAGGGGGGCTGGACCGCCGGGACACGGCAGGTGCGGAGGTCGCCGGCGGTGCGGCCGCTGGTGCTCGCCGGGGCGGTCACGATGCTGTGCGCAGGGCTCAACGGGGCGACGCTGTACGCCGTCGTGGACGGGGTGCTCGGCCGCTCCCCCGCGTACGCGGGTGTGCTCTCCGCCGTCCAGGGAGCCGGGTCCGTCACGATCGGGCTGCTGGCAGGACCGCTGCTGCGACGGCTGCCGGAGCGGGTGTTCACGGCAGCGGGGATCGCCGTGTTCGCGGTGGCGGTGGGCCTGCGGGCGCTCCCTTACGACGCGGTGGCGCTGGTGGCGTGCGGCCTGATCGGGGTGGGCCTGCCCTGTGTGCTGATCGCCGCGATGACGGCGGTGCAGCGGGAGACGCCGGACGCGGTCCTGGGCCGGACGGCCGCGGCCGCGGGCACGCTGATGATGGCGCCCAACGCGGTGGCGCTTGCGCTCGGCGCGGGACTGGTCGCGCTGGTGGACGTGCGGGTGCTGCTGCCACTGGTGGGCTCGGTGGCGCTGCTGACGGCGGCATGGCTGGTCACGGGCCGGCGGGGGAAGGCCCCTGCCGGCCCGCGTGCGTCAGCGGCTGAGGCGTGAGAGCCCTCCGGCGACGGCTTCGAGATCCGGGTCCGAGGCCAGCCCCGCGTGGTACAGGCGCAGTTGGTTCGCGCCGAGCGAGGCCGCATGGGCGGCGTCGCGCTCCAGGGTGCCGGGGCTGCCGCCCATCCCCCGCACCACGGTGAGGTTGGCCGCGAGAACGCCTCCGCGCCCGGCGAACGGGCCGAGCACGGCCTCACGCACCGCGTCACCGCCGGTGCAGGGCAGCACCACACCGTCCGCCACGGACAGGATGTGCTCCGGGTCCACACCCACGTTGGCTCCGGAGCGGTACTGCGCGGGGTCGGCGTGCAGCAGCACCTGGAAACCGGGCGCGGCCGCCGCCCGCACCGCGGCGACCACCGACTCCTGGAGCCCTCGGGCCACCTGGGTGCGCCACCGGAGGGTGGCGGCGGCGAGATCCGCGCCGAGCAGCTTCTCGATGCCGTCCCAGCCCGCTTCCGGGGCGCCCGCACCGGACCACACCGGCTCCAGCGCCCGGCGCACGGCCAGGCCCAGCGCATCGGCGTCCAGCCCCTGACCGTCGTACCCGGCCCGGCAGTCGGGACAGAAGCAGAGCGACATGAGGTACTGGGCCGCGTCACCGAGGCCGACGCCCGCGATCTTGTCGTGGGCGTGCAGATGGGCGAAGCCGTACCAGCCGCACGACTCCAGTTCGGTGCCGCGTGCCCCGTCCCGTACCGCGGCCTCCGCGGCCAGGTCCACCAGATACGCGCGGACCGCGGGCTGCGCGATGCAGGGGGCCCACGGATAGCGGTCCCCGTAGGCGTTGACCACGGAGGTGTCGGGGTGCTCCGCGCCCAGCCGGGAGTTGTGCGCGAGAACGACCCAGCTGTGCACGTGGAGCCCGGCGCCGGCCAGCGCCTCGGCTGCCTCCGCGTAGGCGTCGCCCGATGCCACCCAGGACTGCGGGTACGGGCGCAGCTCGCGCCCCGCCCACCGGGCGGAGTCCGGCGGGTAGAGCACCGCGGCGTGCTCGGCCGTGACGATGCGGCGGGCCGGATGGCGCGGGGTCAGCGCGCGGGTGGAGTGGTAGGCGGCGGCGAGCGTCACCTGCTGGACACCGAGGTCCGCGACACGGGCGGCCGCGTCGGGATCCCCGACGATGTCCCAGGGGTAGAGGAAGGCGGAGGTCTTCACCCGCGCTCCCCCGCGCCCCCGCGCTCCAGCAGCGCACGGCCGGCTTCGATGATCTCCGTCAGCTCCTTGATATGCGCGGCGGGCGGCTCGGTGAGCGGGGTGCGCACCTCGCCGACGTCCAGGCCCTGGAGGCGGACGGCCGCCTTGACCAGCGAGACGGCGTAGCCGCGGCCCTTGGCGCGCAGTTCGACGAGCGGGCGGTAGAAGGTGTCGAGCAGCGCGTTGACGAGACCGTCGTCGCCGGACTCCAGGGCGCGGTAGAAGGCCAGCGCGATGTCCGGCGCGAAGGCGAACACGGCGGAGGAGTAGAGCGTGACGCCGATGCCCCGGTAGGCGAGACCGGTGAGCTCGGCCGTGGGCAGCCCGTTGAAGTACAGGAAGTCCCGGCCCGGCAGTCCGGTGCGCACCGCGCTGACGATGCGCTGCATCAGGTCGAGGTCGCCGTAGCCGTCCTTGAGACCGATGATGCCCGGCGCCTGCGCCAGCGCGACCACGGTCTCGGGAGTGAAGACGGCGTTGTCGCGCTGGTAGACGATCGTCTCCAGGCCGGTGGCGGCGGCCAGCGCCGTGTAGTGGGCGAGCAGCCCCTCCTGGTCGGCGAGGACCAGGTAAGGCGGCATGGCGAGGAGACCGTCCGCGCCGGCCTCCTCGGCGAGCTTCGCGAACTGGACCGCCAGGGCGGTGCCGTATCCGGCGCCCGCCACGACGGGCACCTCACCGGCGGTCTCCTCGACGGCCGCAGCGACGACGAGGCGGAACTCCTCGGGCGTCAGGGCGTGGAACTCGCCCGTGCCGCAGCAGGCGAAGACGGCCGCCGCACCTGCGTCGACGCCCTTGCGCACGTGCGCGCGGAAGGCGTCGAGGTCGACGGAGCCGTCCGGTCCGTAGGCAGTGACGGGGAAGAAGAGCGGCCCGGCGACAGCGGTGAGTCGGGCGGCAAGTGGGGCTGAGGTCACGGGCGCTCCCTGAGCGGTTTCAGGCGTGCACAATTCTGATTGACGTCCATATTCATGAACGGTCTTACGCTAAGGCAGTTGCTCGGCGCGGGTCAAGGCGGGTTGCCCCGGTACGGGGCACGGGGTTCCGTCCTCAATCGCCGGACGGGCTTGAGTGCGGGTCCCCCGCGGGTGCGCCCCTGCCCGGCGGGTGGGGGTGGGTTCCCTCCGGGGGGACTCCTCAAAAATGGCGTGCGCACCCGACGACGGACAGGCACCCGGGTCGTACGCCATTTTCTGCGGGGACACCCCCGCACGGCCCCACCCCGCATCAGTCGCGTCTGCCCACCGGCGGTTCGACTGCCGCAGAAGCAGGACGGCCGGGTCCGGGGCCGTGCAGGGGCGTCCCCGCAGGACGACGAACGGACACCCGGGTCCATCGCGGACCCGCCGCACGTTCGTCGTTCGAGGAGACGCCCCGGAGGGGCCCCGGACCCCCACCCACAGATGTCACCGCGACGCCCCGCGGAGCACCCGCACCAACCGAGCCCGTCCGGCGATTGAGGACGGAACCCCCAGCCCCTGACCGGGGAAACCCCCCTTGACGCAACCACACACGCTCCGTAACTTGTCCACGCATGTGAATGCCGCCCATGGACCAGGCGCGCGCAGCCGCCCCCGTACCGAGGAGATCCGCGTATGTCCGCTCCCCGCACCGTCCTGCTCACCGGCGCCGCCGGCGGCCTCGGCACCCTGATGCGCGGACTGCTGCCCGCCCACGGCTACGAGCTCCGCCTGTTCGACATGTTCCCCATCGAGGGCGAGCCGGACGCGATCACCGCCGACCTCGGCGACAAGGATGCGCTGCGCGAGGCCGTGCGGGGCGTCGACGCGATCATCCACCTTGCGGGCATCTCCCTGGAAGCCTCCTTCGACAAGATCCTCAGGGCGAACATCGAGGGCACCTACAACCTCTACGAGGCCGCCCTGGCGGAGGGCGTGCGCCGGATCGTCTTCGCGTCCTCCAACCACGCCGTCGGTTTCACCCCCCGGCCGCTCCCCGGCGACCCGCTCATCCCCATCGGCACCCCTCGCCGCCCGGACACCTTCTACGGTCTTTCCAAGTCCTTCGGCGAGGACCTCGCCCAGCTCTACTGGGACCGGCACGGGCTGGAGACCGTCTCGGTGCGCATCGGCTCCTGCTTCCCGGAGCCGACGTCCGTACGGATGCTGTCCGTCTGGATGAGCCCGGCCGACGGAGCCCAGCTCTTCGACGCCGCGATCACCGCCGAGAACGTGGGACACACGGTCATCCACGGCTCCTCGGACAACACCCGCCTGTGGTGGGACCTGACGACGGCCCGGTCCCTCGGCTACGAACCGCAGGACGACTCGGAGGAGTACGCGGCGAAGCTCATCGCCGAACAGGGCGAGCTCGACCCGGACAACCCGGACCACGCCCACCTCGGCGGCCACTTCTGCACCAACCCGCCGATCTGGCCGTACTGAGCGGACACGGCAGCCCTCGGAGGAGGCGGACATCCACCCATGAACCCGGGCAAAGCCTGTTGCCGCCGTACGGGCGAAGCCGCCCGAAGGTAAGGGAACGGCAAAGCCGGGTCATTCGTTACCTCGTGCATGACCGCTATGACACCCGGCTCGAACATCCCCCTCTCCGCCGCCCGCGTGACGGTGGACGTCGCCGCTCCCGTGCGGCTCGACGTATCGGGCCTGCTGCTCACCGCCGACGGCAAGGTGCGCTCCGACGACGACTTCATCTTCTACAACCAGCCCGCGGGCCCGGGTGTGACCTACCGCTCCGGCGGTGGGACCGCACCCGACGCGATCGTGGTGGACACCGCCGCGGTGCCGCCCGGCATCGAGAAGATCGTCGTCACTGCGAGCCCGGACGGAGCGGGTCAGACCTTCCAGGGCATCGAGCCAACCGCCACCGTGCGCAACGCGGACGACGGCAGTGCGCTCGCCACGTTCACCCCGCCCCAGCTGGGCTCCGAGACCGCCCTCGTGGTCATCGAGGTCTACCGGCGGGGCGGCGCCTGGAAGGCCCGCGCGGTCGGGCAGGGCTATGCCAACGGCCTGGCCGGCATCGCCACCGACTTCGGTGTGTCCGTCGAGGAGCCCGCCGCCGCCCCGGTCGCGCCTCCGGCCCCCGTCGCACCGCCGGTGGACCCGCGGATCGCCGCTCCCCCGGTGGCATCCGCACCGCCCGTCGCACCCCCCGCGCCTCCGGTGCCCCCCGCTCCCCCCGCCTCCGGCAAGATCAACCTCGACAAGGGCCGGGTCAGTCTGCAGAAGAACCAGACGGTGTCACTGGTCAAGGGCGGCCGCCCGCTGCTGTCCCAGGTCAAGATGGGCCTCGGCTGGGAGCCCGCGTTCCGCGGCAAGGACATCGACCTCGACGCCTCGGTGATTGCATACGGCCCGAACCGCAACCACCTGGACAGCTGCTACTTCGGCAAGCTCTCCATCCTGAACGGCGCCATCAAGCACTCCGGGGACAACCTCACCGGCGAGGGCGCCGGCGACGACGAGGTGATCGTCGTCGACCTGGGCCGGATTCCCCCGGAGGCGACCGGTCTGGTGTTCACGGTCAACTCGTTCACCGGCCAGAAGTTCACCGAGGTGGCCAAGGCCTACTGCCGGCTGATCGACGCTGCCACCGGCGAGGAGCTGGTCCGCTTCGACCTGACCGGCGCGGAGCCGCAGACCGGCGTGATGATGGCAAAGCTGATCAAGCAGTTCTCCGGCGAGTGGGAGATGACCGCGATGGGCGACTTCGTGAAGTCGCGCACCGTCCGCGGCATGGTCAAGCCCGCCGCCCAGTCGCTCTAGGACCGACCCCGGTGGAACGTCTTCAGGGGCACCCGGCTGGCTGCGGGTGCCCCTGAAGGCGGTCGGCGAGAGATATACGGCGTACGCGGCGCGTGCTCGTCGCTTCTCTCAGAGCTTGGTCAGCTTGGAGTACGGGCTCAGGATCCTCCCCTGTCGCCCCGAGAAGTCGATGAGCACTGCGTCGTTGTCGCCCTCGACAGCAAGGACTCGACCGAGTCCGAACTGGTCATGCGACACCCTGTCGCCCACATCGAACAATTCGACCGGTGGGGCCGCCTGGGCCGGGCGGTTGAAGGGACTGGAAGGCAGGTGACGCCGGGATCCGGCTGACTGTTTCATTACATTGAGTATGCGCCCTGGAAACGTCCGACGCCATGCCCGACCGCTCCTGGGGGCGCACTGATGCCGGATTCGTAATCAGCGGTTCCGGGACCGCGCACCGTCCCTCCCCGCTTCCGGCAAGGGCACCGCCCGTGTCACGGCGTCCGCGGCGCCGCCGCGGATGTGGCGGTTATCGCTTCCCCGCGAGGCGTGGCCGGCGTGCGTTCCGGGCAGAGGACCGGCCCGGTCCGCGGCTGACACCACCGCCGCGGACCGGGCCGGATCACTGCTGAGGGGCTCTGCCGCAGGGTTCTACTGCTCCCGGCGCGAGTGGCGCTTCCACGGGCCGGTGATGGCCAGCATGATGCCGGGCGTCTGGATGTTGGCGAAGAGCGTCTTGCCGTCGGGCGAGAAGGTCACGCCGGTGAACTCGCTGTACTCCGGCTCGGCCTCCGTGCCGGCGTTCAGCTCGTTGCGCGCGATGGGGTAGGTGCGGCCGCTCTCGGTCGCCCCGAAGAGGTGCTGGATGCCCTCGCCGTCCTCGGAGATGACCAGGCCGCCGTAGGGCGAGACGGTGATGTTGTCCGGGCCGTCGAAGGCGCCGTCCTTGGAGGGGTCGGCGTTGACGCCGAGGAGCACCTTCAGCGTCAGCGTGCGGCGCTTCGGGTCGTAGAACCAGACCTGGCCGTCGTGCTGCACGGGGCTCTCGCCACGGGCGAAGGAGGACACGATGTAGGCGCCGCCGTCTCCCCACCACATGCCTTCGAGCTTGCGTGCGCGGGTGACCTCCTCGTCGCCGAACTGCTTGCGCACCGAGACGGTCTTGGCGTCACGGTCGGGCACGTCGACCCAGTCCACGCCGTACACGGTGCCGGTCTTCGTGGCGCGCGAGAGGTCGTCGACGAACTTTCCGCTCTTGTCGAAGCACTTGGTGGCCTGAAGGACGCCGGCGTCGTCGGCGAGCGTGCGGAGCTTGCCGCGGCCGTGCTTGAAGCCGTGCGGCGGGACCCAGCGGTAGAGCAGTCCGTTGGGGCCGGACGCGTCCTCCGTGAGGTAGGCGTGGCCCTGCTTGGGGTCGATGACGACGGCCTCGTGGGCGTAGCGGCCGAACGCCTTGATCGGGCGCGGGTCGCGGTTGGCACGCCGGTCGGACGGGTCGACCTCGAAGACGTAGCCGTGGTCCTTGAGCAGGCCGTTCTTCCCGGCCTTGTCCTCGGTCTCCTCACAGGTCAGCCAGGTGTCCCACGGGGTGGAGCCGCCGGCGCAGTTGGTGGAGGTGCCGGCGATGCCGACCCATTCGGCGGTGCGGCCGTCGCGGCGGGTCTCCACGACGGTGCAGCCGCCGGCGGCGACCGCGTCGTAGACGAGGCCGTCGGTGAGCGGAACGGGGTGCTCCCAGCCGGCGCGGGTGCCGCTCAGCTCGTGGTTGTTCACCAGCAGCGTCACGCCGCGCGCGCCCTCGAAGGCGGCCGTGCCGTCGTGGTTGGAGGGGGTGTACTCGCCGCTCTCCAGCTTGGTGACACCGCTGTGGGTGATGACCTTGTACGAGAAGCCGGCGGGCAGCGCGAGTATGCCCTTCGGGTCGGGGAGCAGCGGCCCGTAGCCGGGCTCGTGGCCGTGCCCGTGTCCGTCGTTTCCGTGGCCGTGGTCGTCGTGGCCGTTCTTGGAGTCCTCGGCGGCGAGGGCGCCGGGTGCGGTGGCCAGCGCGGCGACGGTTCCGGTGAGGGCGATGCCGGCACCGGTGAGGGCGGACTGTCTGGTGAATTCCCTGCGCGTGAAGGCCATCACGTACTCCTGGTGCAGCTGGGGCGGGTTGGTTGCGGGATCACCGTCCCGCCCCTGCGCCAACACCAGTTGAACTGACGACGACTTCGAGGGATTCCGTTGCGTGAACTTCCTCGCCGCCGCCGCCCGCTCAGCTGCCGGAGCCGCTCCGCGACCGCGCCTTGAAGGCGGCCTTGCGGGCGGCCTTCGCCTGCTTCTTGTCGCTGTGCAGCCGCCCCATCGCTTCCAGGACGTCCGCCGTCGCCGGGTGGTCCACCCGCCACGCCTCGTCGAAGAAGCCGCTGTGCTGGCCGGACAGCCCCTCGACCAGGCCCTGGAGCTCGTCCAGATCGCCGTCCGCCTCCAGCTGGGCCGCGATCGTGTCGACGGCGAGCCAGAAGATCATCGCCTCGGAGGGGGCCGGCACGTCGGCGGCGCCCCGCTCGGCGAGCCAGACCCGGGCGAGCCCGCCCAGTTCGGGGTCGCCCAGCACCGCGCGCACCGCGGCCTCGGCCTCCGCGCCGACCAGGGCGAGCGCCTGCTGGCAGTGCAGCCGGCGCAGCGGTGCCTGCGGGTCCTCGCCGCGTGCGGCGTCCAGGAGTTCACCGGCCGCCCCGTCGGCGCCGTGCCGCGCGAGCCACAGCTCGATCTCGCCGCGGGCCGCCTCCTCGGGGTAGTACGCGATGCCGCCGAGCAGCACGTCGGCGCCCTTGTCCGCCAGGTCGCCGATGGCCGGGGCGTCCACACCGGCGTCCAGCATCCGGGCCCGGATGCCGTAGAGGCCGAGAGGGGTCAGCTTCACCATGCCGTACCGCGTGACGTCGTCGTCGTCGGCGGGTGGCACGGCCTCCTCGCCCTCCTCCGCCAGCAAGGCCTCGTCCACCGGGTGGTATTCGACGATGCCGATGGGTTCGAGGACCCGGAACTGGTCGTCGAGGCGCATCATCGCGTCGGACACCTGTTCCAGGATGTCGTCGGTGGGCTCGCCCATGTCGTCGGGGACGATCATCGAGGCGGCCAGCGCGGGCAGCGGCACGGGCTCGTCGCCCGCGCCCTCGCCGACGGTGAGCAGATAGAGGTTGCCGAGCACCCCGTCGAGGAACTCGGCCTCGGTCTCCGGATCCCAGTCCAGCGCGTCGAAGTCGACCGACCCGTCCTCACCGATGAGGTCGGCGAAGTCGTCGAACACCGGGGCGGTGGCGTCGGCGTGGGCGGCCTCCAGGCCGTCGAGCCAGATCGTCAGAACGTCCTGCGGCGAACCGCCGGTCAGCAGGGCCAGGTTCTCTCCCGCGGTGACGGTTCCCTCCGCTTCGCCGTCGTGGCCGTGCGCGTCGGCATCCGCGTCCTCATCCGCCGGGTCCTCGATCTCGACCAGGCCGGTGTCGACCGCGAGCCGCCAGGCCTCGCTGGCTTCCGCCGCGCCGTCCTCGTCCGCGACAAGGCCCAGGTGCTCGGCCGCCGCGGGCAGCTGTGCGTCGACGAGCTCGCCACCCGCGCCGACCCGCGTGTCCGGCCCGGCCCAGCGGGCGAGCCTGACGGCGCGGGCGAGCAGCGGCGCGGCGAGCGCGTCCCGTGCCAGCTCCGCCTCGGTGTGCAGCCGTACCGGCGGCAGGGTGGGGCGCTCTGCGGACATCAGGGGGTTCTCCTCGAAAACGTGCGGGTGTACACGTCGCCGGAGCCGCGGCTCCGGGCGGGTACGGGGTCAGGCGTCCCAAGCCTAGACGCATTTCGCCCGGTACCGCCCGGTGCACGGAAGAGAAGGAGCCGGGGCACCGAAAGGACCCGTACAACTGATCTCCGTACACGGGGGTTTGCCGCCCGGGAAGACCCCCGTCACCCGCCCTCGCCCGGTCGCAGGCTCAGCGCGGGGGTGTAGCGGCGCACACCCCCGCCGGTGACGCCCGGGTAGGTCCGCACCCGCTCCCACTGCGGCGTCCTCGATCCGATGCCGTCCCCGGGCGCGGCCAGGGCGTCGATGTGGGCCTGCGCGCTCACCCACTCCGCGTAGTTGAGTACCCGGGTCCCGTCGGTGCTCACATGAAAGTGTCCGGCGAGCCCGCCGGGCGCGGGGGCCGGGTCCGTCCCCAGCGCTTCGAACACGCCGTCCACCCAGTCGCGTTGGCGGGCACTGTCCGCCCCTTCGAACTCGACGTCGACCACCACGACGCAGCCGGGCTCCCGGCCGCCGGGCGACGAGGAGCGGTAGAGCTCGTAGGTGTGCAGCCCGAGCCGCTCGATGCCCGGCACGGCCGCGTCGATCTCGGCGTTGCGCTCGTCCCGGCCGTCCCGGGCGAAGTCCTGATAGCTCTCCTCGCCGGTCCACTGCGAGTAGTGGAGGAGCGTCCTGCCGTCCTCTCCCGTGTACACGCTGTACGAGAGCAGCCCCGGGTGCGGCCAGCGCCTGGCCCCCCACGCGGAGCGGATGGCCCCGACGGCCTGCTTTCGGCGTTCCGCTGTGCCGACGTCCCAGGTGCTGACCTTGACGAGCCCCGCATCCGCTCGGGTGACATCGGGCCGGGACACGAACTCCACTGTCATGGCTGCTCCCCTCACCGGCGCACCCTTGCGGTGCGTCCGTGACAGCCACCCTGATACGTCAACCACGCTTGAGGTCAACCGCGGCCCGCGTCCCTCTCACTACGCTGACGAATCGGACTACGAACGGAGTACCGCATGACGCTGCGGGTCGAGGAGATCACGCGCGAACAGCATCTGGCGTTCGTCGCCGGCCGGGACGCCGCCAGCCATATGCAGGTCCCCTCGTGGGGCGAGGTGAAGCCCGACTGGCGCGCGGAGAGCATCGGCTGGTTCGACGGCGGCGGGCGGATCGCCGGTGCCGGACTGGTGTTGTACCGCCCGGTCCCCCGGCTGAAGCGTTATCTGGCCTATCTGCCGGAGGGTCCGGTCATCCCCTGGCACGAGGGCGAGCTGCGCCCCTGGCTGGATCCGCTGGTGGCCCACGCCAAGGCCCGGGGCGCGTTCACGGTACGGATGGGCCCGCCGGTGATCGCCCGCCGCTGGGAGGCTTCCCGGGTCAAGGACGCGATCGCGGACCCTGCCGCGGGCCGGCTGCGCGACGTCGAGGCGGATGTGACCGAGCCCCGGGCCGCCGAGGTCGTGGAGCAGTTGCGCCGGCTGGGGTGGCAGCAGGGCGCGGACGGGGACGCGGACGGCTTCAGCGCCGGGCAGCCCCGGTACGTGTTCCAGGTGCCGTTCGCCGGACGGTCGCTGGAGGAGATCCGCGGCGGGCTGAACCAGCAGTGGCGGCGCAACATCAAGAAGGCGGAGAAGGCGGGCGTGAAGGTCGTCGAGGGCGGCCTCGACGACCTTCCGGTCTTCTACGAGCTGTACCGGGAGACCGCCGAGCGCGACCGCTTCGTCCCGCGGCCGCTCGGCTACTTCCAGCGCATGTGGACCGCGCTGCGGGCCGAGGACCCGGACCGGATGCGGCTCTATCTCGCCCACCACGACGGGGAGGTGCTCTCCGCGGCGACGATGCTGACCGTCGGGACCCATGTCTGGTACTCGTACGGTGCCTCGACGAGCCGACGGCGCGAGGTGCAGCCCAACAACGCGATCCAGTGGCGGATGATGAGCGACGCGCACGAGCGGGGCGCCGCCGTCTACGACCTGCGCGGCATCACCGACACCCTCGACGAGGACAACCACCTGCTGGGCCTGTTGCGGTTCAAGGCGGGCACCGGGGGGCGGGCCGCCGAGTACATCGGCGAGTGGGACTACCCGGTCGGCAAGCTGCTGCACAAGGCGTTCGGCCTGTACATGTCCCGGCGCTGAGCGCACCGTCCCGTCACCGCCGCGCCGGTGCCCGCCGCCTTCGCCTGCGGACCGCCGGGCGGGCGCGGCAGGTGTGCGCACTGGTACGGCTGACCAGCGGCAAGCGCCGCGCCGGTGCCCACCACCTCTCCGCCCCGCCGGGCTTCACAGCGGGCCGACCCCTTCAACAGTTGAGCACTGCTTCACCTTCACCCGGAGAAGAACTAAGTGGACCTTCACGGTCCGGGGGTCGACACTTCGGACATGACGCCGCTCCCGTCCTCCCGCCCCCGCCCCTTCGGCCGCACCCTCTGCGCCATGGTCACGCCGTTCACCGCCGCCGGCGACCTGGATCCGGACGCTGCCGCCGCACACGCCGCGGCGCTGGTCGCCGACGGCTGCGACGGTCTGGTGCTCAGCGGCACCACCGGCGAGTCCCCGACCACCTCCGACGCCGAGAAGGCAGCCCTGGTACGCGCGGTGCGGGAGGCGGTCGGCCCGGACGTTTCGCTGGTCGCGGGCGTCGGAACAGCTGACACGCGGCACACCGTGGAACTGGGCAGCCAGGCGGAACAGGCCGGTGCCGACGCCCTGCTGGTCGTCACCCCCTACTACAGCCGCCCCCCGCAGGCCGCCGTCGAGGCGCACTTCCTCCGCGTCGCCGAGTCGGCCGGCCTTCCGCTGATGCTGTACGACATCCCCGGCCGCACCGGCACCCGTATCGAGCCGGAGACGATGCTGAGGCTGGCGGAACATCCGCGCATCGTGGCGGTGAAGGACTGTTCGTACGACCTGCTCGGTGCGACGAAGGTGATCAGCGCCACCGGGCTCGCGTACTACTCGGGCTGCGAGGAGCTGAATCTGCCGCTGTACGCGGTGGGCGGCGCGGGTTACGTCAGCACGGTCGCCAATGTGGCGCCCCGCCCCCTGCGGGCCGTGCTGGACGCCTTCGACGCCGGGGACACCGCCGGGGCCGCTCGGCTGAACGGGCTCCTGGCCCCGCTCACGGAGCTGATGATGGCGTCCGGGCTGCCGGGCACGGTGACGGCGAAGGCGCTGCTCGGGGCGGGCCCGGTCCGGGAACCGCTGCAGCCCGCCGGGCGCGAGGCGTCCGACGGGCTGCGGAAGGCGTACGCGGAACTGCTCGCCGCCTGCCAGGGGCTGCTCCGCGATCCCTGGTGGGCGCGCGACGACGGCCCTCGGCCGTTCAGTCGTTGCTGTGCAGGACGTCGTTGAGGCCGCCCCAGACCGCGTTGTTCGGACGGGCCTCGACGGCGCCGCTCACCGAGTTGCGGCGGAAGAGGATGTTCGAGGCGCCGGAGAGCTCACGGGCCTTGACGACCTGACCGTCCGGCAGGGTGACGCGGGTGCCCGCGGTGACGTAGAGACCGGCCTCGACGACACACTCGTCGCCGAGCGCGATCCCGACACCCGCCTCCGCGCCGACCAGGCAGCGCTCGCCGATCACGATGCGCTCCTTGCCGCCGCCGGAGAGCGTACCCATGGTGGATGCGCCGCCCCCGATGTCCGAGCCGTCCCCGACGACGACGCCGGCGGAGATCCGGCCCTCGACCATGGAGGTGCCGAGGGTGCCCGCGTTGAAGTTGACGAAGCCCTCGTGCATCACGGTGGTGCCGGCCGCGAGGTGCGCGCCGAGCCGCACCCGGTCGGCGTCGGCGATCCGGACGCCCTTCGGCGCGACGTAGTCCGTCATGCGCGGGAACTTGTCGACCGAGGTGACCTGGAGGTGCAGGCCCTCGGCGCGGGCGTTCAGGCGCACCTTCTCCAGGTCGTCGACGGCGACCGGGCCGAGCGAGGTCCAGGCCACGTTGGTGAGGAGGCCGAAGAGGCCGTCGAGGTTCTGCCCGTGCGGCTGGACGAGGCGGTGCGAGAGCAGGTGCAGACGCAGGTACGCGTCGTGCGCGTCGAGCGGCTTGTCGTCGAGCGAGGCGATGACCGTACGGACGGCGACGACCTCGACCCCGCGGCGGGCGTCCACACCGATGGCCTTGGCGGCGCCCTCGCCGAGCAGGTTGACGGCACGGTCGGGGGTGAGCCGCTCGGTTCCGGCCGGTCCGGGCTCTGCGGTGAGCTCGGGGGCGGGGAACCAGGTGTCGAGAACGGAACCGTCGCCGGCGATGGTGGCGAGGCCGGCGGCGACGGCGCCGGTGGTACGGGTGGAAGTCGTGTCGGTCATGACCAGAACCTAACCGGCGGGGGGCGGCCCGGGCCAACCGGTCTCAGCGTCCGGGCGTGATCACGACCGGGCCACGGGGCCGGACCGGTCCCGTGGCTCGGTGGCATCGGTTGCCGTTGGGGACCACCCCCGTGGACCCCCTACGGCGGCCGGCGGACGCCCGGGACCCGGAGGCCAGGAGCGCTGCTCCTTGTGCAGTTCCGCACGAGGCGTGTCATCCGCTGTTGTTGCCCGGAGCGGCCCTCCGGCTTCACGGACGGAGCCGCGGTGACGGGATCAGTTGGTGATCCGGCCCAGCATCTCCCGTGCGTACGCCTCGTCATAGGCCCCGCCGGTGAGGAGGACCTGCAGACAGATCCCGTCCATCAGCGCGATCAGCGCCCGCGCCGTCGCCGGGCCGGTGCGCGGTGCCAGGAGTGCGGCGGTGTCGTCGGTCCACTCCGCGGCGACCGGGCGCAGCGCGGGCCGGCGCAGGGCGGCGAGGTAGAGCTCGTACTCCAGTTCGGCCCGGCCGCGGCCGATGTCGAAGAACTCACCGAGCAGCCGGGCGAGTTCGGTGGCGAGATCAGCGGCCGGGTCGGCGAGGGCCGGGCTCTTCCGCATGAGCGTGGCGAAGTTCTCGTTCGACCGGCGCAGGGCTGCGATCAGCAGTTCGTCGAGCGAGGCGAAGTGGTACGTCGTCGAGCCGAGCGGCACATCGGCCTCGGCGGCGACGGAGCGGTGGCTCAGCCCGGCGATCCCCTTGGTGCCGACGACCCGGATCGCCGCGTCGATGATCCGCTCGCGCCGCTCGGGGTCGTACCGTCGCGCCATCAGTGCGCTCCCCCCAGATTGAGGACCACCACACCGGCGATGACCAGGGCGATGCCCGCCGCCTTGACCGGGCTGCCGGACTCCCCCATGAACAGCATGCCGATGGCGGCGACGGCGGCGGTGCCGATCCCGGCCCAGATCGCGTAGGCCGTCCCCATCGACATCGTCTTGAGCGTCTGGGCGAGCAGCGAGAAGGCGAGCAGATATCCGACGACGGTGATCAACGAGGGCCACAGCCTGGTGAATCCCTCGCTGTACTTCATGGCGGTCGTCCCGGCGACCTCCGCCGCTATGGCCGCGGCCAGCAGTCCGTATCCCATGTGTACGAGTGTACGCATCGCCGGTGCGGGAGGCCCGGGGCGGGGAGGCTTCCGGGGGCGCTACCGTGGTCCGTCCAGTACATGCCAGTTCATGATCGACTGACCGACGGAGCAGCAGTGGCGCAGGACGCGGGGTGGGGCGGCGGTGCCTACGGAGGCGCGCCGTACGGGGGACCCGGGGGGCCGCCCGGGTGGGGCGGCTGGGGCGGCGGCTGGATGCCTCCGAAGCCCGGGGTGATACCGCTGGGCCCGCTGCGGCTCGGGAACGTCCTCGGCGGTGCGTTCGCCACCCTGGGCCGTTACGGCAAGCAACTGCTCGGAGTCGGTGCTGCCGCGTACGGCGGGGCGCTGGCCGTGGTTGTGGTGTCCGCCGTGATCGCGTACTCCGCCGTCGCGGACCATCTGGACCGGATGCTTTCGCTCGGTTCCGACGAGAACCCCCGTACGGAGGACTGGGTCCCGCTGGTCATCGCGTTCGGCTCGGTCGCGGTGGTGGGCCTCATCGCCGTCGTGATCTCCACGGCCATGATGTACACGGCCGTGCCGGCGATCCTCCAGGAGGCGGTCCTGGGCCGCCCGGCCACGTTCTCCGCCGTCTGGCGACGCGCCTGGGCGCGGATGCCCGCCGTGATCGGGACGGTCCTGCTGACCTGGCTGATCGCGCTGGTCCCGCTGCTGCTCGCCTGGGCCGGCTTCCTGGCCTTCGTGATCGGCATGCTCAGCATGGACGGCGGCAGCGGACCGGTCGCCACGATCCTGATCGGCGTAGTGGGCGCCCTGGCGACGGCGCCGCTGGCGACCTGGCTCTGGGTGAAGTTCAGCCTGGCCCCCTCGGCCGTCGTATTCGAGAACCAGGGCCCGATCGCCGCGATGCGCCGCTCGTCCAGGCTGGTTCGCGGGGACTGGTGGCGGATCTTCGGAATCACTCTGCTGGCCGGCGCCATCGCGACGGTCGCGAGCTATCTGATCCAGATACCGTTCTCGTTCCTCGGGATGTTCTCCGGCATCCTCGGTTCGATGAATCTGGGCAACGACCCGAATCCGGCCTCGGTCATCGTCGCGATGAGCGGCTATGTGGTGTCGATACTCGTCGGCCAGCTGGTCAGCCAGATGGTCGTGGCGACCTTCCCGCCGCTGGTGACCGGACTGCTGTACGTCGACCGCCGGATCCGCACCGAGAACCTGGGTCCGGTCCTCGCCGAGGCCGCCGCGATGCCGCCGCAGTACTCGGCCTGACGCGGCATCCGCAGGGCGGGAGCCGGGAGCCCGCCCCGCGGATGCGCCCAGCCGACGCGCGTCCCAAGGCGGCGCCGACGGGCGCCTGTTCGTCCCCCGCTTTGCTCTGCGGGGCCACCCTGCGGCTAGTTTGTGTGCAGGACAGGCACGAAGGCCCGTGATGACAGAGGTTCACGGGGGACGGGAGGTCGGGAAGAGTGTCGCTGCGCGGAGGTGATCCAGCCGAGATCGGCGGTTATCCGCTTGAGGCACGGCTGGGCTCGGGTGGCATGGGCACGGTCTTCCTGGCCCGTACGAGCTCCGGAAGACCTGTCGCGATCAAGCTGATCCACCAACAGTTCGCGGGGGACGACGAGTTCCGCATCCGCTTCCGCCAGGAGGTGGCGGCTGCGAGGCGGGTGAGCGGCGCGTTCACCGCCGCGGTGGTCGACGCCGCCCCCGAGGCCGATCAGCCGTGGATGGCCACGACCTATATCGAGGGGCCCACGCTCGCCCAGCACATCGCCGCGGCAGGCCCGTTGAACGGCGCGGAGCTGCGGAAGCTCGCCATCGGGCTGGCGGAGGCGCTGCGCGACATCCACCGGGTGGGGGTCGTCCACCGTGACCTGAAGCCCTCGAACGTCGTGCTCTCGCCCGAGGGGCCGCGCGTCATCGACTTCGGCATCTCGCGCGCCGCGGACCAGCAGACGCTGACGATGACGGGGCGGGTCATCGGCACACCGCCCTTCATGTCGCCCGAGCAGCTCCAGGCGCCCCGCGGTGTGGGGCCTCGGTCCGATGTCTTCTCGCTGGGGACGCTGCTGGTGTACACGGCGACGGGCCACGGGCCCTTCGACGCGGACAGCCCGTACATGACGGCATATCAGGTGGTGCACGAGGAGCCGTCCCTGGATGCCGTTCCGCCGGCGCTGCGCGCGGTCGTCGAGTCGTGCCTGGCCAAGGAGCCCGAGGGCCGCCCCTCGGCGGACGAACTCCTCGTGCTGCTGCGGGATCTGTCGGCCGATCTCGGCGGAACCGGTACGGCCGGGGCCGGGGCGGGCCGTACCCGCGACATGAACACCCAGCATCACCTCGTGACGCCCACCGGCCCGGCCACCGACACCTCGATCGGCCGTCGGCTGCGCCGCCGCTGGCGTCCCGTGCTCGCGGCCGCGGTCGCGGTGGCGGCGATCGGCGGCGGGGCGGCCGTGCTGAAGGCGGGCGGTTCCGCGGGGAACGGCGACGAGGGCAAGAGTGTCGCGGCTCCGGCTGCCGCGCTTCCGGCCGGCTTCACCCCGTGGCGCACGACTGTGCAGGGCGGTCGCACGGACATCCCCGACGAGCTGCGCTGCGTCGCCCGGGGCGACGCGCTGTTCTGCGGGGGCGGCGGCGTCGTCGCGACCCGGGTCAGGCCGCAGGACGGCTCGCGAGTGTGGACGGCGAAGAGCCCGGGCATCCCCGTCCAGGGCATGCACCTGGTGGGCGCCACCGACGACACGGTGCTCGGGTACCGCTTCGCCGCCGAGAACGCCCCGCAGGGGCCTCCCAGCGAGGTGGTGGCCCTCGACGCGGACACCGGCCGGGAGCTGTGGTCCGTGGCGTCCGGCTCCCAGTCGACGGCCGTCACGGGCCGGACCCAGGACGCCGTGGTGGCCGGCACCGCCGTCGTGACGGTCGACGCCTCCGACTCCCGCTTCGAAGCCCGGGACGCGCACAGCGGCAAGACCGCCTGGACGACACCGTTCCCCGCGGGCACCCGGTGCGCCGCCGTCCCGGCGGGTTCACAGCTCTTCGCGATGTGCGCGGAGGACGCGGAGCTGGACGCCTCGGAGGTGAGCCGCCCCACCTTGTTCACGGTCGACCGCGCCTCGGGTGCGCTGGGCAGTCCCCTCGCCGTCGACGGCCCCGCCGTCCCGGTGGGCGTCGACGACGGCGTCCTCGTACTCCTGAAGGAACACATGGAGGGACCGGCGTCGGTCGGCTACGACGCGGTGGCGCGGGTCGACCCGGCCTCCCTGAAGGTCACGTACTCCCCGCTGGCCAGGACGTACGCGGGAACGCCCGGCATGGTGAACGGCACCGTCTATGTGAGCGGGCAGACCGGCCTCGTCACGGCGATCGACCCCGCGACCGGCCGGCAGAAGTGGTCGCGGCAGACCTCCGTGGAGGGTGCTTCGGGCCCCGCGGCGGGAGACGGCGCACTGTACTTCAGCTCGGCCACCGGCCGCGTGGTCGCCCTGTCGCCGCAAGACGGGAAGCCCCTGTGGACGACAGATCCGCAGGCCGAGGGTCTGACCGGCGAACAGGGCGCAAGCCCACGCGTGACCGTCGCGGGGGGTGCGGTGATCGCGGCCGCGGCCGACAACACGCTCTTCGCCTTCGACGCGCGGAAGCCGCCGAAGGCGGGCTGACTCCGGCGGCGGGTGCCGGGGTCAGGAGCCAGGGGGCCGGAGACCAAGGCCGGGAGCCGGCTGCTTTCGGATCGGGATGAGCCTCACCCCTTCCCTTTCGGGGGGGGTGAGGCCCATCCCGTACAAGCGTGCGAATTACCTCCGGTCGGTCAGCCGGTGGCGTCCTGGCGCCTGCGGCGCATCCACCACACCAGCGCCGCACCTGCGACGACGACCGCTGCGGCGATGCCGGAGATCAGCCCGACCGGTGTGTCGGAGCCGGTGTCGGCGAGGCCGCCGTCCGGGTCCGGCCTGTTCGCCGGCGGCTGGGTGTTCCCGCCCGTCGGGGCCGGAGCCGGGGCCGAGGCCGACGGATCGCCACCCGGTTCGGTCGGGTCGGGACCAGGCTTCGTGGCAGTGGGAGTGGGAGTGGGCTTGGGGTTCTCGCCCTCGCCTGCCGCCATCCTGCCGCCGCCCAGGTAGAGGGTGTCGGTGTCCCGGTACGAGACGTCATCGGACCGGAGGGACGTCTTGGTGGTGGTGTCCAGGGTGCGGTGTTCCGCGTTGAACCGGGTGCGGGAGATGTTCTGCTTGGGCTGCTTGGAGAAGTCCACGCCGCCGACGCCCTGGTTGTAGACCTTGCCGCCGTACTCCAGCTCGAACCACTCGATGCCCTTTTTGATGGAGTCCATGTAGCGTCCGTGGACGCTTTCGCGGGTCCACTTCTCGTTGGGCGCGCGCAGCGGCCACGCGGAGACGTCGTTCGAGTCAATGATCTTGTGGAAGTCGGTCGCCGTCTTCGCGTCCTGCTGGCGGATGTACTCGGCGGCGACGCGGGCGGTGTAGACGGCCCGCAGGTCGGCGTAGTCGGGGTCGGTGTTGACCCGCTCCTCCACCACCGGCATCACGTTCGTGCGGATGCTCGCCTCGATGGCGTGCTTCTGTGTGTCGGTCAGACCCGTGCACTCGGTGGAGCCGGGTGCCTGCCACTCGACGTCCAGCCACTGGGTGGACACCTTGAGGGGTGCGTCGAGGATGTAGATCCCGCCGTCCTGCTCGCGGACCTGGGCGGGCTTGGGCTCGATCCACATGCGCACGCCCGGGAAGCAGGGCATGCCGTTCTGGCGGGGTGCGGTGTCCCAGTACCGCCTGGCACCCGCGTGCTTGTCGGGGTTGAGGGCCTCGGAGAAGTCGTGCTTCATCTCCAGGTCCGATTCGAGCAGGACCCGGCCCACGTCGGTCCTGCCGAACGTGGCGTCCATGACCCGGTCGGGCTCGTCCGGGTTGAGGTTGACCCAGAACTTCTCGGGAGTCAGTGCGAGCCAGGTGAACAGGGCGTCGGAGGAGAGCTGCATGCGCGCCTCGCCACCGAAGCCCGGGTCCTCGTCGGGGTTGGGCATCTGGTCGGCACGCATGGAGTACTGCATGCCCTTGCCCTTCCCGAGGCCGCCCACATAGCGGAGTTCCAGGGTGGTGAAGTCGACGCCGCCCGGGCCGCCTCGCGGGAGGGTGCCCCGGGAGTCGAACCGGCGTGCGTCGGCCTGGATCTTCCTGGCCTCGCTCAGGGTCTTCCCGGAGCCGTTGATGCGGTCGTTCAGCGGGCCCCGGGTGCCGCAGGTGGAGGCGGCTGCGAGTTGCGTCGTGCCCTGGCCGCCCTGGCAGCCCGGGGCGAACCACCGCTGGTAGTCGGAGTAGCCCCTGATGGGCGTGGTCCGCGGGACGGGGTTGTAGATCCGCTGGTTGCCGCGGACCTGGTTCGTCTGTCCCGGCCGCAGCCGGTTGACGTACTTGTTGAAGTTGTCGATCTTCTTGCGCTGGGTGTCCGAGAACGCCTTCGCACCGGTGACACGGAACTTGTGGTCCGGCATGAGCCGGGCGACCTTCCGGTCCTTCGCGAGCTGCTTGTTCGTCAGCTCCGAGTTCGACTTGAACTCGTTGAACTCCTTGGTGCGCTGGTTGTAGGCGTCGTACCGGCGCGTGTCGACGACGTTGCCCTGCGCGTCGATGAGTTCGACGGTGACCTCACACAGCCAGTCCGGCCCGACCAGACGGAAGTCACGCACGAGCTGGGCTTCGAACGACGATCCCTTGTGGTTGTTGACCTGGTTACGGATGAACCGGCGCTCGAACCAGTGCTCGAAACTCAGACTCTCGCTGTTGTTGAAGTACCGGGCGTAGATCTCGAACCTGCGGTCCTCCGGGTCACCGGACTTGTCCGCGATCTTCTGCCACGCCTTGTAGTTCTTCTCCGTGTCGCCCGGGACCTTGGACAGGGCCTTGGTCCTGTCCAAGGCAGTCGGCGCCTTCACTCCGTCGTACGCCTTGCCGGGCAGGTCGTAGTTGAAGTTCTTCGGGTTGCCCTGCCAGGCGGAGAAGTTCGAGCCGGTGGGGTCGTTGGGGAATCCCGAGTTGGTCGGCGTGCTCGGTTCCGTGCGCCCCAGGTTCTTCTTGTCGCAGCGTTGGGCGCCGGGCTTGATCCTGGCGGAGACGGCGCGAGGTGCTGCGGTGGCGGTGTCGGTCTCGATACCGGGCAGACCGGTCACGGTGATCGCCGAGGCGATCCCTAACGCGGCGAGGACGCGGCCGGCCGTACGCCACCGCCCGGATATGCGCAGTGCTCTGTTCAAGAGTGAACATCCCTCACGTGGGGCCTTGAGGGGATAGGGGCGGCGCGTAAGGCCCCCGTGACGTGTACGCGCCGACGATTCACCCTAGACCGGCCCGTCGGCGCATAAGGAACGGTTAAGGACGTGTCATCGATCCACCCAGATTGCCCACAAGGGGAGTTGTCGTGTGGTCAGTCGGTGAAGTACAGACTCTCCATGTGGCTTGTCGCGTGCTCGCTGTGCCGCACCCTCAGCGAGGAGGCGACCAGGTCGGCCCTTCCCCACGGGTCCGCCTCTCCCAGGCATGCCGTGGCGAGGGCGCCCCAGTCGTTCTGGTTCGGTTCGTCGTCCAGGTCGACATACACATCGAGGTCTTCGAGTTCCTCAGCGGTGATCCCGAGGGCGGACATCACACCCCGGGGGTCGCCGGTCACGACGAACGGTTCGTCACCGGGCCAGCCGCACGCATGGAACATGGTGCCGTCCGGCAGCCACACGAGGTCCTCGGTGTGCTCGGCACCGCAGTGCACCTCCACCCTGCCGACGATCCGGGCGTCGGGGAAGCGCTCACGCAGCCGGGTGGCCTCCGCGAGCAATGGCATGTCGTTGCCGTCGTCCGCGAACGCCGGATCGGAGACCGACATGACGTTTCCCCACACCCCCACCTGGACGATGTCCAGATCGGCCCTGGTGGCGACCGTGAGTATGTCGCTCCGTCCACGGGGGCCGAGGTCTTCGATCACGTCGTCGACCGTCCCCAGGGAGCGGACGAACTCCGCGGCCCGGTCGGCGTCGTTGGGCGGCGGACCGCCGGCTGCATCCGCGAACGGCGGCTGGAGAACGGTCAGTTCGTATCGGCTGCCACTGCCCCGGGTTTCACGGTCGGGAGGCAAGGTCCAGAAGTCGGTGTCAGACATGCCCGTCACCGTAACGGCTCCCCCGCAGAACCCGTGGCGACCGCCGGACCGGCCGTGCCCGACGTTCACGGCGGGTCGGGCCCCTGACCGACGCGACTGGCGCAGACCAGTACACGTGTTTGATCACGCGGCGGACCTGGGCGCCGGAGCCGACCATGTATGGGCGATGGGCGCCGACTCCTGGGACGACCAGCTGGTCCGGCAGGGGGCCGCGCGATGGGGCTCGGTGACAACTGGACCATTCCCACCGACGAATCCTTCGGCGGAAAGATCATGGCAAGCGACTCCGGCGGACACACTGGAATCCACGACGAAAACTCCGTCAGCCTACGCAACCAGGCAGCCGCCAGCGCCGGCAAACACGACAAGGTGGAACTTGAATAGGCGAGTTGCTCAACTGGGGTTCATCATCGCGATATGCGCGCTGATGGCGGCGTGTTCACACGGAAAGGAGACGGCGGTGAAGACACGGGACAGCGAAACCGTGAAGGCGGACGTCGAGAGGACATCCAGCCGGATTCTCGAGATGCTCGACCTCAAGGGGACGGTCACGGAGCCGGGTGCGATGACGCCGCCCTGCTAGGGCTACGACTCCGCGGAGGAGGTCTACCGAGCACATCACCCCTGGGGTGTTTACACGGCCCCCTTTGCCGATATGAAAAAGGCCATGAACCGCCTGCGGGTCGAGCTCCCGAAAGGGGGATGGAAGATCGTCAAGGACGGTCCGGACCGGAGCCAGGGAAGAAGTCCGCAGATCATCGCGGAATCCGCGGGGCGGGAATTCGCGGTCGACGTGAGGTTGCACAAGGAAGTCATGGCCGAAAACTCCCCGCCCATGCTGGAGGTCACCGTCGAATCGCTTTGTTACCGGTCGCCGGTCACTCCGACGGCTTCGGAGGGATAGCCCGGCGGCAAGCGTGGCCAGAACGCCGATCGGCCCCCGGCAGGCTCGCGCCGGGGGCCGTTCGCGTGCGTACGGTGCGTACTCGGGGTGGCCTGCCGGCGAGTGCAGAACGGACCGGCCGTCGACGTCCTCGGTCCGGCCATCGCTCTCCCGCCCCGGCTCAGTTCCCCCTCGGCACCTCGATGTCGTAGACCAGCGCATACACGATGTCCCTGGCCTGGCGCAGGTCGTAGCCCGTCGCGTCCACGATCACCTTGACCGCCCGAATGGTGTCACCACCCAGCATGAACATGCGGGCGTCGTCCTGCGCCTGGGCCGGAACCGGCAGGGCACGGGCTCGCCGCGGATCCACGCTCCGCGGGATCTTCGGCAGTCCGCCTTCTTCCTTCCTGCCCCACAACACCTTGAGTCCCCAACCTCTCACCCGTACGGCAGTTCGTGGAGAGCATCCTATTCGGACGGTCGGACGTGCCGGGCCCGTCGGCCCTGACGCTCACGGCGAAGGAGGCGAACGGAACGACGGAGACGTGTTGAGGACCGCGCCGCCCGGCTCCGGGGTGACGCCCACCGGGCGGCGCGTGCGGAGGGCGAACCCTGAGGATCGCCGGTCCGGATCAGCCGTTGACGGTGAACCAGGTGGCGCGGGACTTCTTCCACTCGTCGTGGTCGAGGTCCTTGGCCTCCGTGCCGTCCCCGTACAGATCGGCCGAGCCCGCGTCCGTGATCAGCTGGGCGCGTGCGCCGGGCGTGTTCAGGTCCGGTACGTCGACGACGGCCTCCCAGCCGCCCGGGTCGCTGGTCGGCAGGTCGAGCCGCTTGACCGGAGCATGGCTCGCAACGCCGTCCCAGGAGTAGAGCGCGTACGGGTCGGAGTTGTCGTCCGCGGCCCAGGAACCCGCCACGATCAGGTACTGGTCGGCGGAGTTCTTGCGGATGTCGCGGATGCTGAGGCCGCCGAGGTCCAGCTCGATGGGCGTACCGATGACCGCCTTCGCTCCGGAGCCGGCCACCTTGTCGAAGTTGGTGACGGGCACGATCAGGGCCTTGCCGCCCCCCTTCGGCGGAGCGAGCGGTGCCCGGAAGCCGAGGTAGGCGGTGGTCGTCGAGCCGGGTGCGAACTCCAGGCCCTCGATGTTGAACCCGTCGATCTGCTTGGGCACTTCGCCGTCGGCGGTGCCCGCGGCGAAGCCGTAGCGGTTGCCGTTGGCCTTGTCCCAGGCGACGAGGTCGTCCCGGAGCTTCTTGTACGAGCCGCCGACGGTCAGCTGGGTCGCTGCGCCGGAACCGGTCACCGTGGTCGTGAAGACGGTGTTGCGGTCCGCCTTGTACTCGCCGTCCTTGTTGTTGCCCAGGGAACCTGTCCAGTAGATGGTGTTGCCGACCCGGGCCGCGCCCTCGATGTCGATCTCCTTGGAGACGCCGAGCTTCGAGGCGACGTCCCAGGTGCGGACGGGGGCCCCGGAGACCGAGCTGTCGTAGAGGCGCAGGGTGTTGGTCTCGTCGTCGGCGACCACCACATACCCGCCGCCGGCGTCTACCGCGGCCGAGGCGTCGGAGGAGCCGGTGAGGTAGCGGGTGTCGGCCGCGTTCTGCACGGCGGCGGAGGCCGCGAAGTGCAGCGACTTGGTGGCGGTCTTCCCGCCGAGTCCGGTGACCTTGATGGTGAGGTCGGTGTAGCCGCGGGCGTGCGCGGCGACGCGGAGCTGCCGGGTGGCGCCGGTGCCGGTCACGGTGACGTCCCCGGTGGCGGCGACGGACGTCTTGGAGCTGGCGGACGCGGCCACGCCGAGCGCGGTGGCGTCGGCGCCGCTCTGTGCGACGGTGACCGTCACCACGGGGTCGGCGGTGGCGCCGACGGCGCCGGAGAGATAGCCGGCCGACAGGGTGATCGTCGGTGTTCCGTAGCTCGCGGCGTGCGCGGGCACACCGAGGCCCAGGGCGGCCAGCGCCAGGGCGCCTCCCGCGGCGGCGACGGTACGGCGGTGGCGGAGAACGGGGGGATGCGGCACGGCGTACCTCTCGTCGGCGTGGTGTCGAGGAGAAGGTTCCGGTTCCCGGGCCAACGGGCGGCACACACCAGGAGTACGCCGGACGAACAACGTCGAACGGCCCCCGGCGGGCTTGCGCCGGGGGCCGTTCGACGTTCGTACAGGAGTGCTCAGACGTTGAAGCCCAGCGCGCGAAGCTGCTCGCGGCCGTCGTCCGTGATCTTGTCCGGGCCCCACGGCGGCATCCAGACCCAGTTGATCCGGAGCTCGTTGACGATGCCGTCCGTGGCCGACTTCGCCTGGTCCTCGATGACATCGGTCAGCGGGCAGGCCGCAGACGTCAGGGTCATGTCGAGGGTCGCGATGTTGGCGTCGTCGACGTGGATGCCGTAGATCAGGCCCAGGTTGACGACGTCGATGCCCAGCTCGGGGTCGACGACGTCGTACAGGGCCTCGCGGACCTCCTCCTCGGAGGCCGGCTTCGTGGTGAGAGTCTCGTTGTCGCTCATGCCGTCTTCCCTTCGGACAGCGCCTTCGCCGTCGCGTCCTTCCACGCCATCCAGCTCAGCAGCGCGCATTTGACCCGGGCCGGGTACTTGGAGACACCGGCGAACGCGACCGCGTCCTCCAGCACCTCCTCCATCGCATCGTCCGGCTCCAGCTGTCCCTTGGACTGCATCAGCTCCAGGAACGCGGCCTGGATCTTCTGCGCCTCGCCCAGCTCCTTGCCGACCAGCAGCTCGTTCAGCACGGAGGCGCTGGCCTGGCTGATGGAGCAGCCCTGACCCTCGTAGCTCACATCGGCGATCGTCTCGCCGTCGTACCGCACCCGCAACGTGATCTCGTCACCACACGTCGGATTGACGTGGTGCACCTCGGCGTCGCCGTCCCGCAGGCCGCGCCCGTGGGGGTGCTTGTAGTGGTCCAGGATCACTTCCTGGTACATGGAATCAAGCTTCACCAGTCAACCCTCAGCCGCTGTCTAACCGAAAAAGTTCCGGACGTGTTCAAGACCGTCCACCAGGGCGTCGACCTCGGCGGGCGTGGAGTACAGATAGAACGACGCTCGCGTCGTCGCAGGAATTCCGTACCGCAGGCAGACCGGCCGTGCGCAGTGGTGTCCGACCCGGACCGCGATGCCCAGCTCGTCGAGAACCTGGCCCACGTCGTGCGGGTGGATGTCGCCGAGCGTGAAGGAGATCGTGGCGCCGCGGTCCTCCGCGGTGGCGGGACCGATGATCCTGAGGTCAGGGACCTCCAGCAGACGCTTCACCGCGTACTCGGTGATGGCCTGCTCGTGGCGGTGGATGTTCTCCATGCCGATCGCCGAGAGGTAGTCCACGGCCGCGCCGAGGCCCACGGCCTGCGCGATCGGGGGCGTACCGGCCTCGAACTTGTGCGGCGCGGGGGCGTAGGTCGACGAGTGCATCGACACGGTCTCGATCATCTCGCCGCCGCCGAGGAACGGCGGCAGGTCCTCCAGGAGCTCCTGCCGTCCCCAGAGCACGCCGATGCCGGTCGGGCCGACCATCTTGTGACCGGTGAAGGCCACGAAGTCGGCCTGGAGCGCCTGCACGTCGAGCACCATGTGCGGGGCGGCCTGCGAGGCGTCGATGCAGACCAGTGCGCCGACTTCCTGGGCGCGCCGGACGATCTGCTCGACCGGGTTGATCGTGCCCAGGATGTTCGAGACCAGCGTGAAGGAGACGATCTTCGTCTTCTCGGTGATGATCTCGTCGATGTTGGACAGGTCGAGCCGGCCGTCGTCGGTGATGCCGAACCACTTCAGCTTCGCGCCCGTGCGCTGCGAGAGCAGCTGCCACGGCACGATGTTGGAGTGGTGCTCCATCTCCGTGGTGACGATCTCGGTCTCGTGATCGACCCGGTAGGGCTCGTCGGCCCAGCCGAGCATGTTCGCCACGAGGTTGAGCGACTCCGAGGCGTTCTTGGTGAAGATCACCTCGTTGCGGCTGGGCGCGTTGATGAACGCGGCGACCTTGTCACGGGCGCCTTCGTACAGCGCCGTGGCCTCCTCCGCGATCGTGTACACGCCGCGGTGCACATTGGCGTTGTGCCGCTCGTAGTACTCGTTGACGGCATCGAGCACCTGGCGCGGCTTCTGCGAGGTCGCCGCGCTGTCCAGGTAAACGATCTTCTTGCCGTCGTGGACCGTGCGGTCCAGGATCGGGAAGTCCTTGCGGATCGCCTCGGTGTCGAGGAGGCCGGAGAGCCCCTGTCGGGCGTCAGTCACGCGGAAGCGCCACCCTTCGTGTAGGCCTCGTAGCCCTCGTCCTCCAGCTTGTCGGCGAGCTCGGCGCCGCCGGACTCGGCGATACGGCCGTTGGCGAAGACGTGCACGAAGTCGGGCTTGATGTAGCGGAGGATCCGCGTGTAGTGCGTGATCAGCAGGGTGCCGACCTCGCCCGACTCGCGGACCCGGTTGACTCCTTCGGAGACGGTCTTCAGCGCGTCGACGTCCAGGCCGGAGTCGGTCTCGTCGAGGATCGCGATCTTCGGCTTGAGGAGCTCGAGCTGAAGGATCTCGTGGCGCTTCTTCTCACCGCCGGAGAAGCCCTCGTTGACGTTGCGCTCGGCGAACGCCGGGTCCATCTGGAGACCGGCCATCGTCTCCTTGACCTCCTTCACCCAGGTACGCAGCTTGGGCGCCTCGCCGCGGACGGCGGTGGCGGAGGTACGCAGGAAGTTGGAGACCGAGACACCGGGGATCTCGACCGGGTACTGCATGGCGAGGAACAGGCCGGCACGGGCGCGCTCGTCGACGGTCATGTCCAGGACGTTCTCGCCGTCCAGGGTCACCGTGCCACCGGTGACCGTGTACTTGGGGTGGCCTGCGAGGGAGTACGCGAGGGTGGACTTGCCGGACCCGTTGGGGCCCATGATGGCGTGGGTCTCGCCCTGCTTCACGGTCAGGTCGACGCCCTTGAGGATCTCCTTCGTGGCGTTGTCGGCCTCGACGGTGACGTGCAGGTCGCGGATTTCAAGCGTTGCCATGGGTGACTCAGGACTCCTGGGTGACGGAGACGAGCACATCGTCCCCTTCGATCTTGACGGGGTATACGGGGACGGGGCGCGTCGCGGGAAGGCCGGACGGCTTGCCGGTGCGGAGGTCGAAGCTCGATCCGTGCAGCCAGCACTCGATCATGCAGTCCTCGACCTCACCCTCGGACAGCGAGACGTTCGCGTGCGAGCAGATGTCGTTGATCGCGAACACCTCGCCTTCGGTGCGGACGACGGACACCGGCGTGCCGTCGAGCTCCACCCGCTTCGGGGTGTCGTCCTCCAGCTCGCTCAGCGCGCACGCCTTGACGAAGGTCATCAGACCGACGCCTTCAGCTCGGTCTCGATCTTGTCGAGGAGACGGGCTTCGACGTCCGGCAGGCCGATCTGCTGGACCAGCTCGGCGAAGAAGCCACGCACGACGAGGCGGCGGGCCTCCTCGGCCGGGATGCCGCGCGACTGGAGGTAGAAGAGCTGCTCGTCGTCGAAGCGGCCGGTCGCGGAGGCGTGGCCGGCGCCGACGATCTCGCCGGTCTCGATCTCCAGGTTCGGCACCGAGTCGACCCGCGCACCGTCGGTGAGGACCAGGTTGCGGTTCATCTCGTAGGTGTCGGTGCCCTCGGCCGCGGCCTGGATGAGGACGTCGCCGATCCATACGGCGTGCGCACCGTCGCCCTGCAGTGCGCCCTTGTAGGCCACGTTGGACTTGCAGTGCGGGGTGTTGTGGTCGACCAGGAGGCGGTGCTCCTGGTGCTGGCCCTTGTCGGTGAAGTACAGACCGAAGAGCTCCGCCTCGCCGCCGGGGCCCGCGTAGGCGATCCGCGGGTGAAGACGGACGAGGTCACCGCCGAAGGTGACGACGATGGACTTGAAGGAGGCGTCGCGGCCGACCAGCGCGTTGTGCTGGCCGACGTGGACGGCCTGCTCGTCCCAGTCCTGGACGGAGACGACGGTCAGCTTCGCACCGTCGCCGAGGACGTAGTCGACGTTGGCGGCGAGCACCGCGTCACCGGTGTGGTCGATGACGACGACGGCCTCGGCGAAGGCGCCCAGCTCGATGACCTGGTGGCCGTACGCGACGCCGCCCTCACCGTGCACGGCGATCCGGATCGGCTCCGTGAGCACGGCTTCCTTGCCGACGGTGACGACGGAGGCCTGCTCGAAGGACGAGTACGCCTGCGCGGCGACCCGGTCCACCGGCGTGCCGGCCTTGCCGAGGCGGGCGTCGTCACGGCCGACGGTCTCGACCGTGACACCCACGGGGGCCTCGATGGCGACCTTCACACCGCTGCCGGTGGACGCGGCCGTGCCGTCGTGCAGCCCGCGCAGCCGCTCCAGCGGCGTGAACCGCCACTCCTCCTCGCGGCCGTGCGGGACGGGGAAGTCCGCGACGTCGAAGGACGGGGGCGCGCTCATGCGCGTGGCGACGGTCGACTCGGCGGCCACCGCGATGGAGCCGGCAGTGGTGGATCCCGCCGGGATGTTCTGAGCCTCAGCCATGGCTGTCGTAGTGCTCGCTTTCTCAGTCGGACAGATGTCAGGGGGATTCGGTCGTCGGCGTACTAGCCGACCGAACCCTCCATCTGGAGCTCGATCAGCCGGTTGAGCTCGAGGGCGTACTCCATGGGGAGCTCCTTCGCGATCGGCTCGACGAAGCCGCGCACGATCATCGCCATCGCCTCGAACTCGGTCATGCCGCGGCTCATCAGGTAGAAGAGCTGGTCCTCGGAGACCTTGGAGACGGTCGCCTCGTGACCCATCGACACGTCGTCCTCGCGGACGTCGACGTACGGGTAGGTGTCGGAGCGCGAGATGGTGTCGACCAGCAGCGCGTCACACAGCACGTTGGACTTCGAGCCGGGCGCGCCCTCGCCGATCTCGATCAGACCGCGGTAGGAGGTGCGACCGCCGCCTCGTGCCACCGACTTGGAGACGATGTTCGACGAGGTGTTCGGGGCCATGTGGACCATCTTGGCGCCGGCGTCCTGGTGCTGGCCCTCGCCCGCGAAGGCGATGGACAGGGTCTCGCCCTTGGCGTGCTCGCCCATCAGGTAGACGGCCGGGTACTTCATGGTGACCTTGGAGCCGATGTTGCCGTCGACCCACTCCATGGTCGCGCCCTCGTAGGCGACGGCGCGCTTGGTCACCAGGTTGTAGACGTTGTTCGACCAGTTCTGGATCGTCGTGTAGCGGCAGCGGCCGCCCTTCTTCACGATGATCTCGACGACCGCGGAGTGCAGGGAGTCCGAGGAGTAGATCGGCGCGGTGCAGCCCTCGACGTAGTGGACGTAGGCGTCCTCGTCGACGATGATCAGCGTCCGCTCGAACTGGCCCATGTTCTCCGTATTGATACGGAAGTAGGCCTGGAGCGGGATCTCCACGTGCACGCCCTTCGGCACGTAGATGAACGAGCCACCGGACCACACGGCCGAGTTCAGCGAGGCGAACTTGTTGTCACCGACGGGGATGATCGTGCCGAAGTACTCCTTGAAGAGCTCCGGGTGCTCCTTCAGCGCGGTGTCGGTGTCCATGAAGATGACACCCTGCGCCTCCAGCTCCTCGTTGATCTGGTGGTAGACGACCTCGGACTCGTACTGCGCGGCGACACCGGCGACGAGGCGCTGCTTCTCCGCCTCCGGGATGCCGAGCTTGTCGTACGTGTTCTTGATGTCCTCGGGCAGGTCCTCCCAGGACTCCGCCTGCTTCTCCGTGGAACGCACGAAGTACTTGATGTTGTCGAAGTCGATGCCCGACAGGTCCGAGCCCCAGTTCGGCATGGGCTTCTTGCCGAAGAGCTTGAGGCCCTTGAGCCGCAGCTTCAGCATCCACTCCGGCTCGTTCTTCTTCTCCGAGATATCGCGGACGACAGCCTCGGAGAGGCCGCGCTTGGCCGCTGCGCCTGCCGCGTCGGAGTCGGCCCAACCGAATTCGTACGTGCCCAGGCCATCGAGCTCAGGGTGGGCAGTCTCCGTAGGGAGCGTCATGCGGGGTTCCTCCCGGCCGTGCTTGCAGATGCTGAATCGGTGGTCTGTGGGGTGGTGGGGTGCCCGCTGCGCGGAATGTACGTCGTACACACCCCGTCGCCGTGGGCGATGGTGGCGAGACGCTGCACATGGGTCCCCAGGAGGCTGGAGAAGATCTCCGTCTCCGCCTCGCACAGCTGCGGGTACTGCTCGGCGACATGTGCGACCGGGCAGTGGTGCTG
The DNA here is from genome assembly GCF_040295435.1 of Streptomyces sp. NPDC002809. Lineage (NCBI taxonomy): Bacteria > Bacillati > Actinomycetota > Actinomycetes > Kitasatosporales > Streptomycetaceae > Streptomyces > Streptomyces sp. NPDC002809. The sequence goes on along the minus strand of NZ_JBEOVJ010000002.1, from coordinate 216,247 downwards.
GCACAGCTGCTCACCTTGCTGCGGGCCCGGCGCGCTGCGCGCCGTAGCAGCGTACCCGTCGGCGGACAAGGCCTTGGCCAGCGCCTCCGTACGGGATTCGGGGTCCGCGGCCTCGATGGCCGCGCGGTAGGCCGCCGACTGGTCGGCGATCCTGGCCCGGGCGAAAACCATGACCGCTTCGTCGCCCGAGGTCTCGGCGATCCAGCGCAGGGCGTCCGCGGCCAGCTGGTCGTACGACTGGTCGAAGGCGTCCCGGCCGCAGTCGGTCAGGGCGAACACCTTGGCCGGGCGGCCGCGGGTCCGCGCCCCGTACACCCGCTGCTCGCGGGCCTCGACGACGACGTCGGAGACGAGGGCGTCGAGATGGCGGCGGACAGCCGCCTGGGTGAGTCCCAGGCGCTTCGCCAGGTCGGCGACGGTGGACGGGCCGTGGTCCAGGATGGAGCGCGCGACCCGGTTGCGCGTCGAGCGCTCGCCGGTCGCGAGTTCCTCCTGCGGAGCCTCGCCAACGTATTTCACAACGCCATTGTTGCGTAATTCCTCCGGCTCTGACAACCACGGTCCGGAACGATCAAGGGTGGAATCCATCACTTAGGGTTACCTAATCAAGCCCCCGGACCGGTCCCCGGCAGGCGGCTGCCTAGACTTACCGCCCATGAAGAGCGAGCCCGCCCCACCCCCCTCCGGCCCGGCTGTCCAGGTCCGCGGCCTGGTGAAGCGGTACGGCAGCAAAGCCGCGGTGGACGGCCTCGACCTGGACGTCCGGGCCGGCGCGGTCACCGCGATCCTCGGCCCCAACGGCGCGGGCAAGACCACCACGATCGAGACCTGCGAGGGATACCGCCGACCGGATGACGGGACGGTCCGGGTCCTCGGCCTCGACCCGGTCGCCGACGCGGCGCGCCTGCGCCCCCGCATCGGCGTGATGCTCCAGTCCGGCGGCGTCTACTCCGGCGCGCGCGCCGACGAGATGCTCCGCCACATGGCGAAACTGCACGCCCACCCCCTGGACGTGGACGCTCTCATCGAACGCCTGGGCCTGGGCAGCTGCGGCCGCACCACCTACCGCCGGCTCTCCGGCGGCCAGCAGCAGCGGCTCGCCCTGGCGATGGCCGTCGTGGGCCGCCCGGAGCTGGTCTTCCTGGACGAGCCGACCGCGGGCCTCGACCCGCAGGCCCGCCGCTCCACCTGGGAACTCGTACGAGAACTGCGTACCGACGGGGTCTCCGTCGTCCTCACCACCCACTTCATGGACGAGGCCGAGGAGCTCGCCGACGACGTCGCCATCATCGACGCCGGCCGGCTCCTCACCCAGGGCAGCCCCGAGGCGCTCTGCCGCGGCGGCGCTGAGAACACCCTGCGCTTCACCGGCCGCCCCGGCCTCGACCTCGGCTCCCTGCTGAAGGCGCTGCCCGACGGCACGGAGGCGGCCGAGCTCGCCACCGGCGCGTACCGCATCACCGGCGACGTCGACCCGCAGCTGCTGGCCACCGTCACCTCCTGGTGCGCCCAGCACGGCGTGATGCCCTCCGGCATCTCCGTCGAGCGCCACACCCTGGAGGACGTCTTCCTCGAACTGACCGGCAAGGAGCTGCGCGCATGAGTGCCGGTACGTACGTCCCCCGGCCGGGCGCCGCCCCGCTGCCCCGCATGATCGCCGCGCAGACCGCGCTGGAGACCCGGATGCTGCTGCGCAACGGCGAGCAGCTGCTGCTGACGGTGATCATCCCGACGCTGCTGCTCGTGCTGTTCAGCGCGGTCGACATCGTGGACACCGGCTCGGGCGAGTCGGTCGACTTCCTGACCCCGGGCATCCTCGCCCTCGCCGTGATGTCCACGGCCTTCACCGGCCAGGCCATCGCCACCGGATTCGAGCGGCGCTACGGCGTGCTCAAGCGGCTTGCCGCCTCGCCGCTCCCCCGCTGGGGGCTGATGACCGCCAAGACGCTCGCGGTGCTGGTCACCGAGGTGCTCCAGGTCGTGCTGCTGACGGTGATCGCGTTCGCGCTGGGCTGGTCGCCGCACGGCAATCCGTTCGCCGTACTGCTGCTCCTGGTCCTCGGCACCGCCGCGTTCTCCGGGCTCGGGCTGCTGATGGCCGGGACGCTGAAGGCGGAGGCGACGCTTGCCGCCGCCAACCTGGTCTTCCTGCTGCTGCTGGTCGGCGGCGGAGTCATCGTGCCGCTGGAGAAGTTCCCGGACGCGGTGCAGTCCGTGCTGGGGCTGCTGCCGATCGCGGCCCTCTCGGACGGGCTGCGGGACGTCCTGCAGCACGGTGCGGCGATGCCGTGGGGCGACCTGGGGATCCTGGCGGTGTGGACGGTGCTGGGACTGGGCGCGGCGGCCAGGTTCTTCCGCTGGGAGTGAGCCTCCGTAAGCGCTCCGTCGACGGTTCGGGGTAATCGTCCCCCTCGTGAAAGCTTGCACAAGCGGCCGCCTACGATGGTGCGCGTGCCCAAGCTGACCCGAGCCGAAGTCGCTCAAGCCGTGCGGAACCCGCTCCTTTACATCGCCGATCGCTGGACGCCGTCCCCCCGGACCGTCCGCCGTGCGGCCATGTCGGCCGTCGTCATGGCCGTCGCCATCGTCGTCACCGGCGGTGCCGTACGGCTGACCGGTTCCGGCCTCGGCTGCCCGACCTGGCCCAAGTGCACCGACGACAGCCTCACGGCGACCGGCGAGATGGGCTTCCACGGCGCGATCGAGTTCGGCAACCGGATGCTCACCTACGTCCTGTGCGCGGCGGTCGGGTGGGCGATCATCGCCGCCCGGTCCGCCAAGCCCTGGCGCCGCAGCCTCACCCGGCTCGGCTGGGCGCAGTTCTGGGTGGTCATGGGCAACGCCGTGCTCGGCGGCATCGTGGTGCTGGTCGGCCTGAACCCGTACACCGTCGCGGCACACTTCCTGCTCTCCACCGCACTGCTCACGATCGCCCTGGTGACGTGGCAGCGGGTCGGTGAGGGCGACACGGCGCCGCGCCCCCTGGTGGGCAAGGCCGTCTCGCAGCTCACCTGGCTGCTGGCGGTCGCCGCGGGGCTGCTGGTCGCGGTCGGCACGGTGGTCACGGGGGCCGGGCGGCACGCCGGTGACTCCAGCGACGTCCACCGCATCCCGATCGACTGGAAGATGATCGCCCAGCTGCACGCCGACCTGGCGTGGGTCGTGGTGGCGCTGACCGTCGCGCTCTGGTTCGTCCTGAAGGCCGTCGACGCGCCGGTGGGACCGCTGCGCCGAGCCCGGGACCTGTTCGTGATCCTGATGGCGCAGGGCGTGGTCGGGTATGTGCAGTATTTTACCGACACGCCGGAAGTGCTGGTCGGACTCCACATGTTCGGCTCGTGCCTGGTCTGGATCGGCGTCGTTCGCGTACTGCTGTCGCTGCGTGAACGGCCGGTGGAGGTCGGTCCGGCCGCCACCCCGCACAGCGAGTCCGCACTTATCGCCTGACAAGGCGCACGCCTGGCGCAAATGGCGCAAGGCGTCGTGGGGGACGCGCGGTACGGACCACCCCCGGTGCGCGGCATGCGTCCCGACGAGCTTGCCCGGGCAGGTTTCGCCAACCGCTCGGCAAAAGCCCCCTGCCCGCCGGAGTGAGTCCGGCGGGCAGGGGGCTTTCGGCCGCTCTCAGGCCCTGTTCGCCGGGCCGCCGATCTGGATGCCGGCCATGCGGGTCCACTCGTACGGGCCCGTGTGGACCTTCGCCGCGAACTCGCCGTCGAAGGACTCGTGCATCGTGATCCCGGACTTCTGCGCGGCGCTCTCGGCGACCGCGTACGAGGGGGCGACGAGATCGCCCCAGCCGCCGTCCTCGCCGACGAGAACGATGCGGGTGCCCATCTGCCCGATGTAGGCCAGCTGCCCCTCGGCACCGCCGTGCGCCTTCGCGAAGGCACCGATCTGCTTGGCCAGCCTGGCCGCCCTGCGCTCCGCGCGCGCCGCCTGCTTGCCGTCCACCTGCTGGGTCTCAGCCGTCTCTGCCATGCACAGGATGCTACCGATGGGTAGACCAACGTGCGACGGGCGGGGAGCGTGGCCTGTGCCACGCTCCCCGCCCGTCGGCGGATCACGAGAGGTGCTACCTCAGGAAGGGGTCCACCGCCACTGCGACGAACAGCAGCGACACATAGGTGATCGACCAGTGGAACAGCCGCATCTCCTTGAGCTTCCCGCCGGTCGCACCGGACTTCGCCCGGCTCAGCAGCGCGTGCGCCTCCCAGAGCCAGAAGCCACCGGTCAGCACCGCCACCACCGTGTAGAACCAGCCGGTGTAGCCCAGCGGGGTCAGCAGCAGCGAGACGGCCACCATCACCCAGCTGTAGAGCACGATCTGGCGGGCCACCACCCGGTTGGAGGCAATGACCGGAAGCATGGGAACGCCGACCCGCGCGTAGTCGTCCTTCACCTTCATGGAGAGCGGCCAGTAGTGCGGCGGCGTCCAGAAGAAGATGACGGCGAAGAGGATCACCGCGGCCCAGGACATCGAGTTCGTCACGGCCGACCAGCCGATGAGCACCGGCATGCAGCCCGCGATGCCGCCCCAGACGATGTTCTGCGAGGTGCGGCGCTTCAGGATCATCGTGTACACGACGACGTAGAAGAGCAGGGCACCGAGCGAGAGCGCTGCCGACAGCCAGTTCACCAGCAGGCCGAACCAGACCGTCGAGATCACCGCGAGGGCGATACCGAAGGCCAGGCACTCGCGCGGGCTCACCATGCCGGTGACCAGCGGGCGCTGCGACGTACGGTCCATCAGCGCGTCGATGTCGCGATCGATGTACATGTTCAGTGCATTGGCACCGCCGGCGGACAGATATCCGCCGATGGTGGTAGTGAGCACGAGCCACAGGTCGGGTACACCCTGAGCGGCCAGGAACATCACCGGAACAGTGGTGATCAGCAACAGCTCGATGATCCGAGGCTTGGTCAGTGCCACGAATGCCTTGACACGGGCCCCGAATGGGCGATGGCCCCCTGGGCTCGGAGTCAAGGCGACCCCTGCGGGTCGGGACTCGACGGCCGTCACGCACACCCCTGACAGAGAAATCCCAGCAAGCTCCGGGCGTGAAGGCCCAGTAAAGACTTGCGCGAACCAGACCACTGTAGACGTTGGGGACAGGGCGCCCTTCGCGGGGGTGGGGTCGTGTTGATGTGGCGCGGGACGTTGCCGCGGCACATGCGCGAACCCTCTCCCCCCTACCCGCGGGATGCCGACGGGTACCGCTCGCACAGATGTGCTCCGGTGCACTCACCGAAGGTCTCAGGGGTGGGCCGGGACGCTCATCGGAGGCCTCAGGAGTGAGCCCGCACGCTCATCGGAGTGGGCCCATCGGTGAGCCTCCGCGCTCATACGGGAGGCGGATTCGACGGGCCGCCCGCACCCTGGAAGCAGCCGGAAATCGCGGGTCGGGACGGGGGTAGGCTCGACAACGCCCGGTGCGGACACAGTCACCGGTTTACGACAGTGGAGAGGAGCCCTGACTCAGGGTGAGCACCAAGCCGACCACCACAGACCTCCAGTGGACCGAATTGGACCAGCGGGCCGTGGACACCGTCCGCGTCCTCGCCGCGGACGCCGTACAGAAGGTCGGAAACGGCCACCCGGGTACGGCCATGAGCCTGGCTCCCGCCGCGTACACCATCTTCCAGAAGGTGATGCGGCACGACCCCGCCGACGCGGAGTGGACCGGTCGCGACCGGTTCGTGCTCTCGGCGGGCCACACCAGCCTGACCCTCTACATCCAGCTCTACCTGGCCGGGTACGGCCTGGAGCTCGATGACCTGAAGGCCTTCCGCACTTGGGGCTCCAAGACCCCGGGGCACCCGGAGTACGGCCACACCACGGGCGTGGAGACGACGACCGGCCCCCTGGGCCAGGGTGTCGCCAACGCCGTGGGCATGGCCATGGCGGCCCGCTACGAGCGCGGTCTGTTCGACCCGGAGGCGGCTCCCGGCACCTCCCCGTTCGACCACATGGTGTGGGCCATCGCAGGTGACGGCTGCCTCCAGGAGGGCATCTCCGCGGAGGCGTCCTCGCTGGCCGGGCACCAGAAGCTGGGCAACCTGGTCCTGCTGTGGGACGACAACCACATCTCCATCGAGGGCGACACGGAGACCGCGGTCTCCGAGGACACCCTGAAGCGCTACGAGGCGTACGGCTGGCACGTCCAGCGCGTCGAGCAGCTGCCCAGCGGAGACCTGGACCCGGCGGGTCTGTACAAGGCCCTGCTGGCCGCCAAGGCGGAGACCGGGCGCCCGTCGTTCATCGCGGCCCGCTCGATCATCGCCTGGCCCGCGCCGAGCGCCCAGAACACCGAGGCCTCGCACGGCTCCGCGCTCGGCGACGACGAGGTCGCCGCGACCAAGCGGGTGCTGGGCTTCGACCCGGAGAAGACCTTCGAGGTCGCCGACGAGGTCATCGCGCACACCCGTGAGGCGCTGGACCGCGGCCGCGAGGCCAAGGCCGAGTGGGAGAAGACCTTCGCCGCGTGGCGCACCGCCAACCCGGAGCGCGCCGCCGAGTTCGACCGGATCTCCGCGGGCGAGCTGCCCGAGGGATGGGAGGACAAGCTCCCGGTCTTCGAGCCCGGCAAGGGCGTCGCCACCCGCGCGGCCTCCGGCAAGGTGCTCCAGGCGCTCGGTGAGATCGTCCCCGAGCTGTGGGGCGGCTCCGCCGACCTCGCGGGCTCGAACAACACCACGATCGACAAGACGTCGTCGTTCCTCCCGGCCGGCAACCCGCTGCCGGGCGCGGACCCGTACGGCCGCACGATCCACTTCGGTATCCGCGAGCACGCCATGGCCGCGGCCATGAACGGCATCGCGCTGCACGGCAACACCCGCATCTACGGCGGCACCTTCCTGGTGTTCTCCGACTACATGCGCAACGCCGTGCGCCTGTCCGCGCTGATGCACCTTCCGGTGACGTACGTGTGGACGCACGACTCGATCGGTCTCGGCGAGGACGGCCCGACCCACCAGCCGGTGGAGCACCTGGCCTCGCTGCGCGCGATCCCGGGCCTGAACGTCGTCCGCCCGGCCGACGCCAACGAGACCTCCCTCACCTGGCGCGAGATCCTGCGCCGCTACACCAAGGTGTTCGGCAAGGGTGCCCCGCACGGTCTGGCGCTGACGCGGCAGGGCGTGCCCACGTACGAGGCGAACGAGAACGCGGTCAAGGGCGGCTACGTGCTCTTCGAGGCCGAGGGCGGCGAGCCCCAGGTCCTGCTGATCGGTACGGGCTCCGAGGTCCACCTCGCGGTCGAGGCGCGCGAGGAGCTCCAGGCCGCCGGCATCCCGACCCGTGTGGTGTCGATGCCGTGTGTCGAGTGGTTCGAGGAGCAGGACCAGGCGTACAAGGACAGCGTCCTGCCGCCGTCGGTGAAGGCCCGGGTCGCCGTCGAGGCGGGCATCGGTCTCACCTGGTACCGGTACGTCGGCGACGCCGGCCGGATCGTGTCGCTGGAGCACTTCGGCGCCTCGGCCGACGCCAAGGTCCTCTTCCGCGAGTTCGGCTTCACCGGCGAGGCCGTCGCGGCCGCCGCCCGGGAATCTCTCGCCGCCGTCACGCGCTGACGCCGTTATACGACTAGTAGGAGATGCAATTCTCATGACAGACGCACTCAAGCGCCTCTCCGACGAGGGCGTGGCGATCTGGCTCGACGACCTTTCGCGCAAGCGGATCACCTCGGGCAACCTCGCCGAGCTGATCGACCAGAGCCACGTCGTGGGTGTCACGACCAACCCCTCGATCTTCCAGAAGGCGATCTCGCACGGCGACGGTTACGAGCAGCAGCTCACCGACCTCGCCACCCGCAAGGTCACCGTGGACGAGGCCATCCGCATGATCACCACGGCGGACGTCCGTGACGCCGCCGACATCCTGCGTCCCGTCTTCGACACCACGGACGGCCAGGACGGCCGGGTCTCCATCGAGGTCGACCCGCGTCTGGCCCACCACACGGCCCCCACGGTCGCCGAGGCCAAGCAGCTGGCCTGGCTGGTGGACCGGCCGAACACGCTCATCAAGATCCCGGCGACGAAGGCCGGCCTGCCGGCGATCACCGAGGTCATCGGCAAGGGCATCAGCGTCAACGTCACGCTGATCTTCTCGCTGGAGCGCTACCGCGAGGTCATGGACGCCTACCTGGCGGGTCTGGAGAAGGCGAAGGCCGCGGGCCTGGACCTGTCCAAGATCCACTCGGTGGCCTCGTTCTTCGTGTCCCGCGTGGACTCCGAGATCGACAAGCGGCTCGAAGCGATCGGCACCGACGAGGCCAAGGCGCTGAAGGGCAAGGCGGCTCTCGCCAACGCCCGGCTCGCCTACCAGGCGTTCGAGGAGGTCTTCTCCTCGGACCGCTGGGCCGCGCTGGACAAGGCGCACGCCAACAAGCAGCGCCCGCTGTGGGCCTCCACCGGTGTGAAGGACCCCGCGTACAAGGACACCCTGTACGTGGACGACCTTGTCGCCCCCGGCACGGTGAACACCATGCCCGAGGCCACCCTGGACGCCACCGCGGACCACGGACAGATCACGGGCAACACCATCGCCGGCACCTACGAGCAGGCCCGTGCCGAGCTCGACGCCGTCGAGAAGCTGGGTGTCTCGTACGACGACGTCGTCCAGCTCCTCGAGGACGAGGGCGTCGAGAAGTTCGAGGCCGCCTGGATCGACCTGCTCAACTCGACCGAGGCAGAGCTCAAGCGCCTCGCCCCTTCGGAGGGCTGACCACTTTGTCTGGTGTTCCCGGAGCCAACCCGCTCCGTGACGCCCAGGACCGACGGCTCCCGCGTATCGCGGGGCCGTCGGGCCTGGTCATCTTTGGCGTCACGGGCGATTTGTCCCGTAAAAAGCTGATGCCCGCCGTCTACGACCTGGCCAATCGCGGCCTGCTGCCGCCGGGCTTCTCGCTCATCGGTTTCGCGCGCCGCGAGTGGCAGGACGAGGACTTCGCACAGGAGGTCCACGACGCCGTCAAGCAGCACGCCCGTACCGAGTTCCGTGAAGAGGTCTGGCAGCAGCTCATCCAGGGGATGCGCTTCGTCCAGGGCAACTTCGACGACGACGAGGCCTTCGAGACCCTGAAGGCGACCATCCAGGAGCTCGACCAGGCACAGGGGACGGGCGGCAACTTCGCCTTCTACCTCTCCGTGCCGCCGAAGTTCTTCCCCAAGGTCGTCCAGCAGCTCAAGAAGCACGGGCTCGCCGACCAGAAGGAGGGCTCCTGGCGGCGTGCCGTCATCGAGAAGCCCTTCGGTCACGACCTGAAGAGCGCGCAGGAGCTCAACCAGCTCGTGCACGACGTCTTCCCGCCCAACGAGGTCTTCCGGATCGACCACTACCTGGGCAAGGAGACGGTCCAGAACATCCTGGCGCTGCGGTTCGCCAACACGATGTTCGAGCCGATCTGGAACCGGAGCTACGTCGACCACGTCCAGATCACGATGGCCGAGGACATCGGCATCGGCGGCCGGGCCGGCTACTACGACGGCATCGGCGCCGCCCGTGACGTCATCCAGAACCACCTGCTCCAGCTGCTGGCGCTGACCGCGATGGAGGAGCCCGGCTCCTTCCACCCGAAGGCACTGGTCGCCGAGAAGCTCAAGGTGCTCACTGCCGTCGAGCTGCCGGACGACCTCGGCAAGCACACCGTGCGCGGTCAGTACGCGCACGCGTGGCAGGGCGGCGAGGAGGTCCTCGGCTATCTGGAGGAGGACGGTATCGACCCCAAGTCGAAGACCGACACCTTCGCCGCGATCAAGCTGACGGTCAACAACCGGCGCTGGGCGGGCGTGCCGTTCTACCTCCGTACCGGAAAGCGGCTCGGCCGGCGGGTCACGGAGATCGCGGTCGTCTTCAAGCGCGCCCCCTACCTCCCGTTCGAGTCGGGAGCGACGGAGGAGCTGGGCGGCAACGCCCTGGTCATCCGGGTCCAGCCGGACGAGGGCGTCACCGTGCGGTTCGGCTCCAAGGTGCCCGGCACCTCGATGGAGGTCCGGGACGTGACGATGGACTTCGCCTACGGCGAGTCCTTCACCGAGTCCAGCCCGGAGGCCTACGAGCGGCTCATCCTCGATGTGCTGCTCGGCGACGCCAACCTCTTCCCCCGCCACCAGGAGGTCGAACTCTCCTGGAACATCCTCGACCCGATCGAGGAGTACTGGGACAAGCACGGCAAGCCCGCGCAGTACCCGGCGGGCACCTGGGGCCCGGCCGAGGCGGACGAGATGCTCGCACGAGACGGACGGAGCTGGCGCCGGCCATGAAGATCGATCTCACGGAAACCACTTCCAGCAAGATCAACCAGGCGCTGGTGTCGGCCCGTCGTGCCATCGGCACCCCGGCGATCGGCATGGTGCTCACCCTGGTCATCGTCACCGACGAGGAGAACGCCTACGACGCTCTCAAGTCGGCCGGCGACGCCTCGCGCGAGCACCCCTCGCGGATCATCGCGGTGATCAAGCGGGTCAGCCGCTCGCCGCGCAGCCGTCGCGACGCCCGGCTGGACGCCGAGGTCCGGGTCGGCTCCGACGCGGGCACCGGTGAGACCGTGGTGCTCCGGCTCCACGGCGAGCTGGCCAACCACGCCCAGTCGGTGGTCCTGCCGCTGCTGCTGCCGGACGCCCCGGTCGTGGTCTGGTGGCCCGAGGCCGCGCCCGCCGATCCGACGAAGGACCCGCTGGGCGCGCTCGCCCAGCGCCGGATCACGGACACCTACTCGGCGGAGCACCCGATCGACGAGCTGGCGGTGCGCGCCAAGTCGTACACCCCCGGCGACACCGATCTGGCCTGGACCCGGATCACGCCGTGGCGCTCCATGCTGGCGGCCGCACTCGACCAGCAGGCCGTGGACGTCGTCTCGGCGACGGTCGAGGGCGAATCCGAGAACCCGAGCTGCGAGCTGCTGGCCATGTGGCTCGCGGACCGGCTCCAGGTCCCGGTCGAGCGCACCATGTCCGGCGGCCCCGGTCTGACGGCCGTCCGGATGGAGACCAAGTCCGGCACGATCGTGCTGGACCGGGCCGATGGTTCGCTGGCCACGCTCTCCATGGTGGGACAGCCGGACCGTGCGGTGGCGCTCAAGCGCCGGGAGACCGCGGAGCTGCTCGCCGAGGAGCTCCGCCGGCTCGACCCGGACAACACCTACGAGTCCTCCGTGAAGTTCGGCGTGGAGCGGCTCGGGGAAGCGGCGAAGCCCAAGGCCGCCGCATCCGCGGCGCCGGCCGCTCCCGCCGCCAAGAAGGCGACGCCACCGGCGAAGAAGGCGGCGTCGAAGTGAGCGTCGTCCCCCAGCTCGTCGTGCACCGCGACAAGGAGCTGATGGCGCAGGCCGCGGCGGCCCGGCTGATCACGAAGATCGTGGACGCCCAGGCCGCACGCGGTCACGCCTCGGTGGTACTCACCGGCGGCCGTAACGGCAACGGCCTGCTGGCCGCACTCGCCGAAGCGCCCGCCCGGGACGCGGTCGACTGGTCGCGGCTCGACCTGTGGTGGGGCGACGAGCGGTTCCTGCCGGAGGGCGATCCTGAGCGCAATGTCACGCAGGCCCGCAAGGCCCTGCTGGACTCGGTGCCGCTGGACCCGTCCCGGGTGCACGCGATGCCCGCGTCGGACGGGCCGTACGGCCAGGACGCCGATGCGGCGGCCGCGGCGTACGCCGCCGAACTGGCCGCTGCGGCCGGTCCGGAGGACCACGGGCCGGTGCCGGTGTTCGACGTGCTGATGCTGGGCGTCGGCCCCGACACCCATGTCGCCTCGCTCTTCCCGGAGCTGCCCGCGGTACGGGAGACCGAGCGCACCGTCGTCGGTGTGCACGGGGCGCCCAAGCCGCCGCCCGTCCGCGTCTCGCTCACGCTGCCCGCCATCCGGGCGGCGCGCGAGGTGTGGCTCCTCGCGGCGGGCGAGGACAAGGCGGAGGCCGCGGCCATCGCCCTGTCGGGGGCCGGGGAGATCCAGGCCCCGGCCGCGGGCGCGTACGGTCGCAGCCGCACGTTGTGGCTGCTGGACGCGGCGGCGGCCTCGCGGCTGCCGCGCGCCCTGTACCCGCCGGCCTCGGCCTGAACGGCTGTCAGCGGTACCGCACGCGGGCCCGGTTCGCTCCTCGGAGCGGACCGGGCCCGCGTCGTGAAAGGCTCGGTCCATGGTGCACATCGGGAGTGTGGTGATGGGCGCGTCGGACGTAAGGCGCGCGGCGGCCTTCTGGAAGGCCGCGCTCGGCTATGTGGAGCGCGAGCCGCTGGCGGACGACTGGGTGGTGCTGGTCCCGGCCGAGGGGCCGGGGGCGGGGGTGTCGCTGGGCCGGAGCGATGTCCCCGTGCAGGAGGTCCCCCGGGTCCACCTCGACCTCTACACCGACGAGCAGGACGCCGAGGTGGCGCGGCTGGTCGCGCTCGGTGCCACGGAGACCGACTGGAAGCTGTACCCCGAGGATCCGGACTTCGTGGTCCTCGCGGACACCGAGGGCAACCGCTTCTGCGTCATCGACACGACGCACGGCTGAGCGGGGCTCACTCCCCCGCCGGGCTCCGCTCCAGGAAGGGTTCCAGCAGGCCCTGCACGGCCTCGGAGGCGAAGGTGAGCCCCTCGGACTCGTCCGCGTCGTACACCGTGTACGCACCGGCTCCCGCGGCCGTCGTCGCGGTGATGTTCAGTACCCCGGCCCGTCGCTGGAAGTACGACTGCCGGACCGTCCAGCCGATCACCCCGGCCCGCTCCAGTGCGGCGGTGGAGCGGCGCAGGCTGCCCGAACGCGTCACCAGGTAGGCGCCGCTGAGCGCGTGACCGAGGCTGCGGTAGGCATCGCGGGCCACGAGCACCCCGGCGGGCAGCCCCACGGCGGCGCAGCCGAGCGCGGTCCAGAGCAGGACGGGCGTCAGCAGGGCGCCGAGCAGAGCCAGGACCAGGACGGGCACCAGGACCGCCCAGTACGCCCTGCGCAGGCGCCGGCCGCGCGCGGCGGGCGGATGCGCGGTCAGCGGCGCACCGGTCGGGGACACCGTCGCACGCAGCACGGCGGCGGCGGCCTCGTCGGCGACCGGCCGGGGCGCGGCGGGCAGCAGGGTGTTGTGGTCGCCGCCCTGCTCCTCGTCGTCCTTGGCCAGTCCGGTGGTGATGGCGTCGACCCGGGCGGCGCCCAGCAGCCGGACGCCGAGCGGCTCGACGAGGTCGACACCGCGCAGCCGCCGCTCCTCGATGGAGACGGACCGGGAGGTGAGCAGTCCGCGACGGATGCGCAGGGTGCCGCCCGGTTCACGTTCGAGGCGGTAGTTCCACCACATCTCGACCCAGAGCCCCAGCGCGCCCACGACGCCGGCGAGCGACGCGGCCACGGCGAGGAGCAGGATCACGGAGAGCAGGGAGGAGTCCCGGTACCGGTCGCCGACCCACTCGATGACCTGGCCCTGTGCCCCGAACCAGTCGCTGACCTGCATCACGGCTCCGGCAGCGGCGCCACCGAGGGCCGGGGCGACGAACGAGACCGGCGCGTAACGGATCCAGCGCGGGTCGAGCGTGACGAGCTCGCCCTCCCGGTGGCTGCCGGACGCCTCGGCCGGACCTCGTTCCAGGAGCGCGCGGCGCAGCCGTTCGCCCTCGGCGCGCAGGACCGGGTCGAGTTCGAGGGTGGAGTCGTCGCCGGTGTGCTCACCGGTGCCGATCCGGACGGTGACCAGGCCGAGGACGCGCTGGAGCAGGTGGGCGGTGAGGTCGACGCTGCGGATGCGTTCCCGTGCCAGGGAGCGCCTCCTGACGAGCAGGAGGCCGGTGCGGAGCTCGACGCGGTCGGTGCCGACGCGGTAGCGGGTGCGGCGCCACCTCACGTAGTCGGCGCACGCGCTGCCGCCGATCAGCAGGGCCGCGCCCGTCAGCACCCAGGCGACGGCGGCGGCGAACCCGAACCGTCCGGAGAGCCCGAGCGTGGTCGGCACGGCTGCCCCCGCCGCCACGCCCGCCGTGACGAGGGCGGTGGCCAGGACCGTACGCCGGTCGAGGCGGCGCCATTCGACGGCGGACGACCCGCCCCGGTCACCCGCACCGTCCGGGGCGGTGGTGTCCGGGGCGGTGTCCGCCGCGCTCACGTGGCGTCCCCGGGGGTGTCCTGGGTGATCCGGGTCAGCCGCTCGGCGAGCTCGGCCGCCAGTTCGTGGTCGAGGCCCTCGATCCGGACCGCGCCCTTGGACGAGGCGGTGGTGACGGTGACCGTGGCGAGCCGGAAGAGCTGTTCCAGGGGGCCGCGCACGGTGTCCACGGTCTGGATCCGGGACATCGGCGCGATCCGCCACTCCTGCCACAGCACCCCGGTGCGGACGTACACCGCCTGGTCGGTGACCTCCCAGCGATGCGTACGGAACCACCAGAGGGGGACGAGGACGGCGCAGCCGATGCCGAGGACCGCGAGCACCGCGGCGGGCAGCAACAGCCAGAACCGGGCGGACGCGAGGAACGCGCCCAGCACGGTCAGGACCACCACCGGCACGGCGGTCAGCAGCAGCCACTGCGCCCGCCACCAGCCGACGGCCCGCGGGTCCGGCGTGTGTGCCGGGGCCCTGAGACCGACCGGCCGTACCGTCCCCTCCCCCCTGGCCACGGGCTCAGCGCCCCCGCAGCTCGCGGTACGCGGCGACGAGCGCGGCGGTCGAACTGTCCAGCTGTTCGGCGCCCTTGCCCTCGGTCAGCACCGGCTCGATCCGCCTGGCGAGGACCTTGCCGAGCTCGACACCCCACTGGTCGAAGGAGTCGATGTTCCAGACGGCGCCCTGGACGAAGACCTTGTGCTCGTACAGCGCGATCAGCTGGCCGAGCACGGACGGGGTCAGCCGGTCGGCGAGGATCGTCGTCGTCGGGTGGTTGCCGAGGAACGTCTTGTGCGGCACCAGCTCCTCGGGAACGCCCTCGGCGCGCACTTCGTCCGGCGTCTTGCCGAAGGCCAGCGCCTGGGTCTGGGCGAAGAAGTTGGCCATCAGCAGGTCGTGCTGGGCGACCAGGCCGGGCAGCAGCGCCTCGACCGGCTCGGCGAAGCCGATGAAGTCGGCCGGGATGACCTTGGTGCCCTGGTGGATCAACTGGTAGTAGGCGTGCTGCCCGTTGGTGCCGGGGGTGCCCCAGACGACGGGACCGGTCTGCCAGTCGACCGGATTGCCGTCCCGGTCCACGGACTTGCCGTTGGACTCCATGTCGAGCTGCTGCAGGTACGCGGTGAACTTGGACAGATAGTGGCTGTAGGGCAGCACCGCGTGTGACTGGGCGTCGAAGAACGCGCCGTACCAGACGCCCAGCAGGCCCAGCAGCAGCGGGGCGTTCTCCTCGGCCGGGGCGGTACGGAAGTGCTCGTCGACGAGGTGGAAGCCGTCGAGCATCTCGCGGAACCGGTCCGGGCCGATGGCGATCATCAGAGAGAGGCCGATGGCGGAGTCGTACGAGTATCGGCCGCCGACCCAGTCCCAGAACTCGAACATGTTGGCGGTGTCGATGCCGAAGTCGGAGACCTTCTCGGCGTTCGTCGACAGGGCCACGAAGTGCTTGGCCACCGCGTCCTGCCCCGCCCTCAGACCGGTCAGCAGCCAGTCGCGGGCCGAGGTGGCGTTGGTGATCGTCTCGATCGTGGTGAAGGTCTTCGACGCGATGACGAAGAGCGTCTCGGCCGGGTCGAGGTCGTGCACCGCCTCGTGCAGGTCGGCGCCGTCGACGTTGGAGACGAAGCGGACGGTGAGCGAGCGGTCCGTGAAGGAGCGCAGCACCTCGTACGCCATGGCGGGGCCCAGGTCGGAGCCGCCGATGCCGATGTTGACGATGTTCTTGATGGGCCGGCCGGTGTGACCGGTCCACTCGCCCGACCTGACGCGGTCGGAGAAGGCGGCCATCTTGTCGAGGACCGCGTGCACGGCGGGCACCACGTTCTCGCCGTCGACCTCGATCACGGCGTCGCGCGGGGCGCGGAGCGCGGTGTGCAGGACGGCGCGGTCCTCGGTGGTGTTGATCTTGTCTCCGCGGAACATCGCGTCCCGCAGCTCGGCGACACCGGTGGCAGCGGCGAGTTCACGGAGCAGCCGGAGAGTCTCTTCGGTGACCAGTTGCTTGGAGTAGTCGACGTACAGGTCGCCGACGCGCAGGGTGTACCCGGTACCGCGCTCCGGATCGTCCGCGAAGAGCTCTCGCAGATGGGTCGTCCCGAGCTGCTCACGGTGCTTTCCCAGCGCGGTCCACTCCGGCGTCTGGTTGAGCCTGGCTCGGCTTTGTGCGTTCATCCCGGACATCAGCCCACTTCTTCTCGTAACCGCAGTTCCCCGCTGCCCCTCCAACTTAATTGATCAGGGCGGTGGACGGGACAACGGCGGGCTGCGGCACGGCAGAAGCGTTCCGGCCGGGCACCCTGGGGGTGTCCGGCCGGTGAACAACTTCTACAGAGGCACGAGAGGTGTCAGATCTCGCCGCGGAGTTTCGCGAGGGCTTCGGCGAGGATGGCCTCGCCGTCCGCGTCGCTGCGCCGCTCGCGTACGTACGCCAGGTGCGTCTTGTACGGCTCGGTGCGGGGCGGGTCCGGCGGGCTGTCCCGGTCCTGGCCGGCCGGGAATCCGCAGCGCGGGCAGTCCCAGGTCTCCGGAACCTGCGCGTCATGGGCGAAGCTCGGCTGCGTCTCGTGCCCGTTCGAGCACCAGAAGGAGATGCGGGCCCGTGGCGCGGACTCGCCGCGCTCGGCCTCCCCCATCGGCCCCGCTCCGACCCGGCTTCCCCGGATCGCGTTGCCACTTGCCACGGTCGTAACTCCCTGCGTGATGGTGCTCGAAGATGCCCCAGTCTACGTAAGGCCCAACGCGCGTCCAGTGGTTGGAGTTACACCCTCACCGGAATCGCGTACGACGGGTCAGTTGTCCAGCTTGATGAGCAGACCAAGCACCACGATGCACGCGAACCAGCCCAGACCGACCACGACGGTGATCCGGTCGAGGTTGCGCTCGGCGACCGAGGAACCGCCGACGGACGACTGCATGCCGCCACCGAACATGTCGGAAAGACCGCCGCCCTTCCCCTTGTGCATCAGCACCAGCAGCATCAGCAGCAGGCTGAAGACGATCAGGGCGATCTCGAACCCCAAAATCACGGCTGGTCCCTACTTTCCGGAATTCCTGACTGCATGTGCGAACAACGGGGGCCGGGAGGCTGCCCTCCTGGCCCCCGCAAGGGTACGACGGATCCGCGCTACCGCATACTCACTGGTCGCGGAAGCGGACGATCTTGACGAACTCGTCGGTGTCCAGTGCGGCGCCGCCGATCAGCGCGCCGTCCACATCGGGCTGCGCCATGATCGCGGCCACGTTGCCGGACTTCACCGAGCCGCCGTACTGGATGCGGACCGCGTCGGCCAGCTCCTGCGAGTACAGCTCGGCGAGGCGGCCGCGGATCGCACCGCAGACCTCCTGCGCGTCCTCGGGGGTGGCGACCTCGCCGGTGCCGATGGCCCAGACCGGCTCGTAGGCGACCACGATGGTCTCGGCCTGCTCGGCCGGGATGTCCTTCAGGGCGCCGTCGAGCTGCGCGAGCGTGTACGCGACCTGGTCACCGGCCTTGCGGATGTCCAGACCCTCGCCGACGCAGAGGATCGGGGTCAGGCCGTGCTTGTACGCCGCCTTCACCTTGGCGTTGCAGACCTCGTCGGTCTCCGCGTGGTACTGCCGGCGCTCGCTGTGGCCGACGGCGACGTAGGTGCACTTCAGCTTGGCGAGCATCGGGCCGGAGATCTCACCGGTGTACGCGCCGGAGTCGTGCGCCGAGATGTCCTGGGCGCCGTACTTGATCTTCAGCTTGTCGCCGTCGACCAGCGTCTGGACGGAGCGCAGGTCGGTGAAGGGCGGCAGGACGGCGACCTCTACGGCGTCGTAGTCCTTGTCGGCCAGGGCGAAGGCGAGCTTCTGGACGTGCGCGATGGCCTCGAGGTGGTTGAGGTTCATCTTCCAGTTGCCCGCCATCAGCGGGGTCCGGCCTTGGGTGGTAGCAGTCATGAAAGGTCAGTCCTCCAGTGCGGCGAGGCCGGGAAGCGTCTTGCCCTCGAGGTATTCGAGGCTGGCGCCGCCACCGGTCGAGATGTGTCCGAACGCGTTCTCGTCGAAGCCCAGGATGCGGACCGCGGCGGCGGAGTCGCCACCGCCGACCACACTGAAGCCCGAGGAGTCGACGAGGGCCTGGGCGACGGCCCGGGTGCCCTCGGCGAAGTCGGGGTGCTCGAAGACGCCCATCGGGCCGTTCCAGAAGACGGTGGCCGCGTCGGCGAGCTTCGATGCGTAGAGCTTGTTGGTCTCCGGGCCGTTGTCCAGCCCCATCTGCCCGGCCGGCATGGCGTCGGCGGCGACGGTGGTGGGGTGGGCCGGGGCCTTGGTCCTGAGGTCGGGGAACGCCGGGGCGACCACGACGTCGACGGGGAGCACGAACTCCACGCCCTTCTCCTCGGCGCGCTTGAGGTACTCCAGCACGACCGGGATCTGGTCCTCCTGCAGCAGTGAGCTGCCGACCTCGTGGCCCTGGGCCTTGAGGAAGGTGTACGCCATGCCGCCGCCGATGAGGATGCGGTCGGCGCGCTCAAGGAGGTGGTCGATGACGCCGAGCTTGTCGGAGACCTTCGCGCCGCCGAGGACCACGGCGTACGGACGCTGCACGTCGTCGGTGAGCTTCTTCAGGACGCCGACCTCGGTGGCGATCAGGTCGCCCGCGGCGTGCGGAAGGCGGGCCGGGAGGTCGAAGACCGAGGCGTGCTTGCGGTGCACGGCGCCGAAGCCGTCGCCCACGTACACGTCGGCGAGCTCGGCCAGCTGGTCGGCGAAGGCGCCGCGCTCGGCGTCGTCCTTCGACGTCTCGCCGGCGTTGAAGCGGAGGTTCTCGATGACGGCGACCTGGCCGTCGGCGAGCGCGGCGACGGTGGCGCGGGCGGACTCGCCGACCGTGTCGGTCGCGAAGGCCACGTCGGTCCCGAGCAGCTCACCGAGGCGGGTGGCCGCGGGGGCCAGCGAGAACGCCGGGTCCGGGGCGCCCTTGGGGCGGCCCAGGTGCGAGGCGACGACGACCCGGGCGCCGGCCTCGGCCAGCTTCCGGACGGTCGGCTCGACGGCGCGGATGCGGCCGTCGTCGGTGATGGTGGTTCCGCTGAGCGGCACGTTGAGGTCGGCGCGGACGAATACGCGCTTGCCGGTGACCCCTTCGGCGAGAAGTTCGTCGATCGTCTTCATCTGTCTGGACTCCTTGGAGGACGAGGGAGCATGCGGCGGGGCTCGAACGGCGCTGCGTTGCGCCGTTCGAGCCCCGTACTCACATCGAGGTGCCTGCCGATCCGAGGATCAGAGCTGGCCGCCGACGAAGACGGTCAGGTCGACGAGGCGGTTGGAGTAACCCCACTCGTTGTCGTACCAGCCGAGGATCTTCACCGTCGTGCCCTCCTGGACCATGGTCAGGGAGGAGTCGAAGGTGCAGGAGGACGGGTCGCTCACGATGTCCGAGGACACGATCGGGTCCTCGGTGTACGTCAGGAAGCCCTTGAGGTCGCCGTCGTCGGACGCCTTCTTGAACGCGGCGTTGACCTCGTCCTTGGTGACCTCGCGCTGCAGGGTCACGACGAGGTCGGTGGCGGAACCGGTCGGGACCGGGACCCGCATCGCGATGCCGTCGAGCTTGCCCTTGAGCTGCGGCAGGACCAGGGCGGTGGCCTTGGCGGCACCCGTCGTGGTCGGGATGATGTTCTCCGCGGCGGCGCGGGCGCGACGCAGGTCGGAGTGCGGGAAGTCCAGGATCCGCTGGTCGTTCGTGTACGCGTGGACCGTCGTCATCAGGCCCTTGACGATGCCGAAGTTCTCGTCGAGAACCTTGGCCATCGGCGCCACACAGTTGGTGGTGCAGGAGGCGTTGGAGATGACGTGGTGGTTGGCCGCGTCGTACTTGTCCTGGTTGACGCCCATCACGATGGTGATGTCCTCGTCCTTGGCCGGAGCCGAGATGAGGACCTTCTTGGCGCCACCCGCGATGTGCTTGGCGGCGTCGGCCTTCTTGGTGAAGATGCCGGTCGACTCGATGACGATGTCGACGCCCAGCTCACCCCACGGAATGTCCGCCGGGTTGCGCTCGGAGAGCACCTTGATGGTGTGA
The DNA here is from genome assembly GCF_040295435.1 of Streptomyces sp. NPDC002809. NCBI lineage: Bacteria > Bacillati > Actinomycetota > Actinomycetes > Kitasatosporales > Streptomycetaceae > Streptomyces > Streptomyces sp. NPDC002809. The sequence goes on along the minus strand of NZ_JBEOVJ010000002.1, from coordinate 196,128 downwards.
CCGTCGACGGTGATGGTGTCGGCGGTGTGGCTCACCTCTGCCTTGAGACGACCCAGAATGGTGTCGTACTTCAGCAGGTGGGCCGTGGTCGCAGTGTCACCCAGGTCGTTGACAGCCACGATCTCGATGTCCGCACCCTGCTCCAGCAGCGCGCGGAAGTAGTTACGACCGATGCGGCCAAAGCCGTTGATGCCTACGCGGATCGTCACGAACCGATCTCCTCGTTAGGTACGCCGGTTTTCGACGCCGGCGAGTTGTATGGGATGTCCCCGACCGCCTCCGACCCTACCTCTCCGAAGCCCTCGGGGTGACATCGAGCGGGGCCGTAGGAACGACGGAGGCCCGTACTCCCCAGTAGGAGTACGGGCCTCCGGTTGTCCGCCCCCGCCCGCTGCGACGATTACACAGCGTCAACACCCGCGGGTGCGCGGCGCGTTCCCCCCGCGGCTCGTCGGCGGGGGTGCGGATCAGCCGACCAGGCCGTCGGCCAGCTCTTCGCTGAGGGTGGATTCCGTGCTCGGGATACCGAGGTCCTGGGCCCGCTTGTCGGCCATCGCGAGGAGGCGGCGGATCCGTCCGGCGACGGCGTCCTTGGTCAGCGGCGGGTCCGCGAGGGCGCCCAGCTCTTCCAGGGAGGCCTGCTTGTGCTCCATCCGCAGCCGTCCGGCCGCCGCGAGGTGCTCGGGGACCTCCTCGCCGAGGATCTCCAGCGCGCGCCCCACCCGGGCGCCTGCCGCCACCGCGGCACGGGCCGACCGGCGCAGGTTCGCGTCGTCGAAGTTGGCGAGCCGGTTGGCGGTGGCGCGGACCTCGCGCCGCATCCGCCGCTCCTCCCAGGCCAGCACCGACTCGTGGGCGCCGAGCCGGGTGAGCAGGGCGCCGATCGCGTCGCCGTCCCGGACGACGACACGGTCCACGCCGCGCACCTCACGGGCCTTCGCCGCGATGGAGAGCCTGCGCGCGGCACCGACCAGCGCGAGCGCGGCCTCCGGGCCCGGGCAGGTCACCTCCAGTGAGGAGGAACGGCCCGGCTCGGTGAGCGAGCCGTGGGCCAGGAAAGCCCCGCGCCAGGCGGCCTCGGCATCGCAGGTGGCCCCCGAGACCACCTGCGGGGGCAGCCCGCGGATGGGACGGCCGCGGCCGTCCACGAGGCCCGTCTGACGGGCCAGCTGGTCGCCGCCCGCCACCACCCGCACGACATAACGCGAGCCGCGTCGCAGCCCGCCGGGAGCCATCACGATCAGCTCCGAGCTGTGCCCGAAGATCTCGAGAATGTCCCGCTTCAGCCGGCGCGCCGCCATCGCGGTGTCCAGCTCCGCCTCGATCACAATCCGGCCGCTCACCAGGTGCAGCCCACCCGCGAACCGAAGAATCGCCGAGACTTCTGCCTTCCTGCAGCAGGTCCGGGTTACGGGAAGCCGAGAGATTTCGTCCTTCACCGCTGGCGTCATCGCCATGGGCCGATCCTTCCATGCATCCGAAAAATACGGTCGTACGCGGCAGCCAACAGCTCCGGATCATGAATCGGAACGCCGTCGGGTGAGGCCACGGGCGCCAGCTCGACCGCGGCGCCGAGCCGTTTTGCGGCATCGGCGAGGGACTCGCGGTCGGGCACGGCGGCCTCGTCGGCCAGCACCACGTCCAGGGCGAGTTTAGGGGCGTGTCGTCCCAAAACCTCCAAATGACGCTGCGGAGAGAAGCCATCTGTTTCGCCGGGTTGCGGTGCGAGGTTCAGCGAGAGGACCTTCCGGGCCTTCGTTTCGATCAGTGCGTCCAGCAGATCGGGCACGAGCAGATGCGGAATGACCGAGGAGAACCAGGACCCGGGACCGAGCACCACCCAGTCCGCGTCGAGGACCGCGGCGACCGCTTCGGGCACGGCCGGCGGGTCGTGCGGGACGACGTGCACGGACTGCACCTCACCCGGCGTGAGGGCCACGGTGGCCTGGCCGCGCACCGTGTCCACCTCGTCCGGGCGCTCCGGGTCGTGCCCCTTCACGAGCGCCTGGAGCTCCAGCGGCACGGCGGACATCGGCAGCACCCGGCCGTGCGCGCCGAGGAGCTTGCCGACCAGGTCCAGGGCCTGTACGTGGTCGCCGAGCTGCTCCCACAGGGCGACGATCAGCAGATTGCCGACCGCGTGCTCGTGCAGGTCGCCCTTGGACTGGAAGCGGTGCTGGATGACCTGGGCCCAGGTCTGGCCCCATTCGTCGTCGCCGCACAGCGCGGCCAGCGCCTTGCGCAGGTCGCCGGGCGGCAGGACGCCCAGCTCCTCGCGGAGCCGGCCGCTGGACCCCCCGTCGTCGGCGACGGTGACCACGGCGGTCAGGTCGCCGGTGATCCGCCGCAGCGCGGTGAGCGAGGCGGACAGCCCCATGCCGCCGCCGAGCGCGACGACCTTGGGCTGTGCGCCGCGCTTGCGGCCGGACAGTGCGGAGGTGGCCCTGCTCAGCCGGCGCAGACGGAGGTTGCGACTGGTCACTCGCGCCCCATGTCTCGATGTACGAGCACGGTCTCGATCCCTTCGGTGGCGAGCCGGGCCGCCAGCTTCTCCGACATGGCCACGGAACGGTGCTTGCCGCCCGTACAGCCGACGGCGATGGTCACGTAGCGCTTGCCCTCCCGGCGGTATCCCGCGGCGATGAGCTGGAGCAGCTCCGTGTACTGGTTGAGGAACTCCTTGGCGCCCGGCTGGTCGAAGACGTACGCGGAGACCTCCTCGTTGAGCCCGGTGAAGGGGCGCAGCTCGGGGACCCAGTGCGGGTTGGGCAGGAAGCGGCAGTCCACCACCAGGTCGGCGTCGACGGGCAGCCCGTACTTGTAGCCGAAGGACATGACGGTGGCGCGGAGCTCCGGCTCCTCGTCGCCCGCGAACTGGGCGTCCATCTTGGCGCGCAGTTCGTGCACGTTGAGGCTGGAGGTGTCGATCACCAGGTCGGCGTCGCCGCGCAGCTCGCGCAGCAGATCGCGCTCGGCGGCGATACCGTCGACGATGCGGCCGTCGCCCTGGAGGGGGTGCGGGCGGCGGACCGACTCGAAGCGGCGGACCAGCGCGTCGTCGGAGGACTCCAGGAAGACGATCCGCCGGGTGACGCCCTTGGCCTCCAGGTCGGCGAGCGACTCCCGCAGATTGTCGAAGAAACGGCGGCCCCGGACATCGACGACGACGGCGATCCGCGCCACGTTGCCCTGCGAGCGGGCGCCGAGCTCCACCATGGTGGGGATCAGCGCGGGCGGCAGGTTGTCGACGACGAACCAGCCGAGGTCCTCCAGACACTTGGCCGCCGTGCTGCGGCCGGCGCCCGACATTCCGGAGATGATGACCAGCTCGGGAATGGCCACCGTGCTGTCGCCCGTCTCGATCGAGGTGCCCGTACTCACGTCTGCTGCTCCGTCTGCTCGGTCTGTGCGGTCGTGCCCGTGTTCAAGCTCGTGCTCGGTCATGTCGTGCTGCCCCCGTCGTCCTCTTCAATGATCTCTCCTGTGGCCGTGTTCACGGCGGGCGTGGCCGGGGCGGCCGTGGCGAGGGCGACAGCCACTGATTCCGCCGTCCTGCGGCCTATCCCCGGAACCTCGCAGATCTCGTCGATTGTCGCCTGCTTCAGCTTCTTGACGGAGCCGAAATGCTTGATCAGGGCCTGTTTCCGGGTCTCTCCGAGTCCGGCGACCGCGTCCAGGGGACTGGAGCGGATGCGCTTGGCCCGTTTGGCGCGCTGGTAGGTGATGGCGAAGCGGTGCGCCTCGTCACGGACACGCTGGAGGAGGTAGAGGCCTTCGCTGGAGCGGGGCAGGACGACGGGGTCGTCGTCGTCGGGCAGCCAGACCTCTTCGAGGCGCTTGGCGAGGCCGCAGACGGCGATGTCGTCGATCCCCAGCTCGTCCAGGGCGCGCTTGGCCGCGGCGACCTGGGGCTGCCCGCCGTCGACCACGAGGAGCTGAGGCGGGTAGGCGAACCGCTTGGGCCTGCCGTCGTCCTCCCGGGGCTCGGCGGCCCCGTCCTGTTCGGGACCGGCCGGTACGGGGCCCGTGGGGGCGGGACCGCTGACGGCGGGGCCGTCGGGGGCCGGGCCGTCGAGGGCGTGGGCCTCGGTGGCGGGGCCGTCGGTCGCCGGGCCTTCCTCCCACTCCCCCGTCCGTTCCTTCTCCTGGAGGTAGCGCCGGAAGCGCCGGCTGATCACCTCGTGCATCGAGCGGACGTCGTCCTGTCCCTCGAAGCCCTTGATCTGGAACCGGCGGTACTCGCCCTTGCGGGCCAGCCCGTCCTCGAAGACCACCATCGAGGCCACCACGTCGTCGCCCTGGAGGTGGGAGATGTCGAAGCACTCGATGCGCAGCGGGGCCGTGTCGAGGCCCAGCGCCTCGGCGATCTCCTCCAGGGCCCGGGAGCGGGTGGTCAGGTCGGAGGCGCGCTTGGTCTTGTGCAGCCCCAGGGCCTGCTGGGCGTTGCGCTGAACCGTGACCATCAGGTCCTTCTTGTCGCCGCGCTGCGGGATGCGCAGGCTGACCTGGGATCCCCGGCGGTCCGCCAGCCACTGGGAGACCGCCTCGGGGTCCTCGGGAAGGGCCGGGACGAGGACCTCCTTCGGAACGGAGTCGCCGGTCTCCTCGCCGTACAGCTGCTGGAGGGCGTGCTCGACGAGGCCGGAGGTGTCGACGTTCTCCACCTTGTCGGTGACCCAGCCGCGCTGGCCGCGCACCCGGCCGCCGCGGACGTGGAAGATCTGGACCGCGGCCTCCAGCTCGTCCTCCGCGACCGCGATCAGGTCGGCGTCGGTGGCGTCGGCGAGCACGACGGCGCTCTTCTCCATGGCGCGCTTGAGCGCCTCCACGTCGTCGCGCAGGCGGGCCGCACGCTCGTACTCCATCTCCTCGGCCGCCGCCATCATGTCCTTCTCCAGGCGGCGGATGTACGTACCGGTGCGGCCGGCCATGAAGTCGCAGAAGTCGTCCGCCAGTTCGCGGTGCTCCTCGGGGGTGACCCGGCCGACGCAGGGGGCCGAGCACTTGCCGATGTAGCCGAGGAGGCAGGGACGGCCGGACCTGGCGGCGTTCTTGAAGACGCCTGCGGAGCAGGTGCGCACCGGGAAGACCCGGAGCATCAGGTCGACCGTCTCGCGGATCGCCCAGGCGTGCCCGTACGGACCGAAGTAGCGCACGCCCTTCTTCTTGGCGCCGCGCATCACCTGGACGCGCGGGAACTCCTCGTTGAGCGTGACCGCGAGGTACGGATAGCTCTTGTCGTCGCGGTACTTGACGTTGAACCGGGGGTCGAACTCCTTGATCCAGGAGTATTCGAGCTGGAGCGCCTCGACCTCGGTGGAGACGACGGTCCACTCGACGGACGCGGCGGTGGTCACCATCGTGCGCGTGCGCGGATGAAGGCCGGACAGGTCCTGGAAGTAGTTGGCCAGGCGCTGGCGCAGGCTCTTCGCCTTGCCGACGTAGATCACCCGGCGGTGTTCGTCGCGGAATTTGTAGACCCCCGGGGAGTCGGGGATCTGTCCCGGCTTGGGGCGGTAGCTGGAGGGGTCTGCCATGTCTCCCACCCTACTTGCGGGCAGTGACAGCACGGCGTGCTCATGGGTGGCGCCGTGCTCCGGGACACGGGGTGGGGTCACGTGTCCCGGAGCACGGGGTCATCGGTCCGGAGGCCTTCGCGGTCACCGGGTCCCGCGGCGGCCCCGGTGGCGCAGGGCGGTGACGCCGCAGAGGGCGAGCACGGCGACGGCGCCCGCCGCCGCTGCCGCGGAGGTGGCGGTCAGGACGGCGTCCCCGGTGGTGCCCGGGGCTGCGTCCGCCGCGATGGCGGGCCCGGACCCTCCTGTGGCGGGCTTCGCGCCGGAGGGTCCGTACCCGCCTGCCCGGCCTGCGCGGGCGTAGCCGGAACCCGGGAGCTTGTCCGCGTACGCGGCCCGTACCCGGGTGCGGTAGGCGGCCAGGGTGGTGCCGCCCTCGCCGACGGCACGGACGGCGTCCGTGTCCAGGGGAAGCACCCGGCCGCCCTTCTGGACGTACCAGGCGTCGATCTGCGGTTCCCTGAAGACGATGCCGCCCGGCAGTTCGCGTGCACCGGCGGCCGTGTAACGGGCCTCGTCGTCGCCGGTGGCGATGTTCACCACCTGCAGGTTCCCGTCCTTGCCCGGCTCGGGAAGCGTCCAGAGCGATGCCCTCTGCCCGTCCGAGGAGACCGCCGTACTGGCGAGGTACTCCAGCGTGGCGACGGACGCCCCGGGTTCGCCCGCGACGAACTCCGCGGACAGGGCGCGTACGGGCACGGCCCCGCCCTCGATCCGCGGTGCGGCGGCCGCCCTGGTGACGGCGCCCTCACGGGCGAAGAACCGGGACAGCGTGTCCAGGGTCGTGGCGTCGGTGGCCGCCTCATGGGCCGCCGCGAGGGCCGCCGGGGTGACCGAGGGTCCGGTGGCGGCGGCCGCCTGCGGGGCGACGGTCAGCAGGGCCGCGCCGGCCAGCACGCCGCTCGCGGCCAGGGCGGCGGCGAACGGGCGCACACCGCGTGCGCTGCGCGGGGCGTGGTGGGGCAGGGAGGCCGGAGGAGAAGCCGGGGAACCGTTGGAGGTCATGTCGTCACGCCCCGATCCGGTAGAGCGAGTGGGTCCAGGAGAACTCGCTGTTGTTCACGTACCAGGCGTGCGAGGCCCAGTTGTAGCGGTTGCTGGAGGGCCAGGGGTCGCCCCAGTAGACCCAGCTGTTCGCGTCGTCGTACCCGTACAGGACGTGCATGTGGCCGCCGCCCGATGACCACTGGATACGGGTCTCCACCGGCCGTCCGGCGGCTATCTCGGCCTGTACGGTCGGGTAGCGCAGCCAGCCGGTGACGTACGAGCCGGGGTTGATGCCGGCCCAGTTGAGACCGTCCTGGACGTTGCCGAGCGAGGCCTGGGAGTTGGGGCACTCGTAGCCCTGGGCCCGGCCGAAGGCCGCGTTGCAGAACTGGTTCTGGGTGTAGTTCCGTCCGAACCAGGTGGCGATGGTGTTGCCGGCGGCGGCCCAGCACCAGTTCGTCTTCTGCTGCGCCTGCATGCTGATGTTCAGCCGCTGGGCAGCGGCAAGGGTGTCTGTCGCCGCGGAGGTGGCGTGGTGTTGATCGGCGGCGGTGGCGGTCGCCGTGGGTACGGCGAGCAGTACGGCGGCGAGCACGGCTGTCACCGACAGCCGGCCCGGCCGGATTCTTCGGTTGCGCATGGCGTTCCTCCCGGGGCGGGGGGTGGGGATCCAAGGAGCGCGTCCGGACGCTGCGAGGAGCATCAACCGTTGTCGGGAGCGGGTCAACACGCTTCAATGCGGGGGAACATCGCGGTGTGAACGCCGGTGGCGGGTGTGTGAACGCTCCCCCCCTGGCCGCCTGCGGCCCCACACCCGTCGGCGCGGCCCGGCCGTCGCCCGTCGTGAACGTTCACCTGGAGGACGTATGCAGCACACCGAGGCCGAACTGGCGCAGGTGCTGCGCACCGGCCCGTTCCACCTGGCGCTGCGCACCGCTCTCTCCGTACGCGGGCTGCCACTGCAGCGGGTGCAGCACCATCTGGCGCACCGGGGGGTCAAGGTCGGCGTGACCAGCCTCAGTTACTGGCAGCAGGGCGCCCGGCGTCCGCAGCGCCCGGAGTCCCTGCGGGCCGTGAAGGCGCTGGAGGAGGTGCTGGAGCTCCCGGGGAACTCCCTGCTCGGGCTGCTCGGGGCCGGTGAGTCCCGGACCGGGGAGTCCCGCGCCGGTGCCGGCCGTCCCCCCGCCCGCTCGTACCGCTCGCTCATGGAGGGGTCCGGAGCGGTGGAGGGCCTGCTCGCGGCAATGGAGTCACCCGCTGACGGCGGGCTGCACACGGTGGGGCATCAGGAGCGGGTACGGATCGGGCCCGGCCGTCAGATGCAGTACCGGAGCTCGCAACACATCGTGCGCGCCCACCGCGACGGCATCGACCGCTATCTCGCCGTGTACCGCGGCGATCCGGGCTGCGATCCGTCACGGGTCGGGGTGAGCGCCCGGGAGAACTGCCGGACGGGGCGGGTCCGCTGGGACACGGCGACGGGGGTCCTGGTCGCCGAGCTGCTCTTCGACACCCGGCTGCGGGCGGGCGAGACGTACCTCTTCGGCTACGGCTTCGAGGACGGTACGGGAGGGCCCTGCGGCGAGTACGTCCGCGGCTTCAGTTTCGGTGGCGGGCAGTACGTGCTGCAGATCCGGTTCGACGAGGAGGCGCTGCCGGTACGGTGCCGGCGATTCGCGCAGGTCTCCGCCGGGGCGCCGCGCGGCGGCCGGACCGATCTCACGCTCACCGGCCGGCACCGGACCGTTCATCTGGTGGAACAGGGTGTACGGCCCGGCCTGGTCGGCATCGACTGGGACTGGGGGTGAGACGGCTCCCCGGGCCCTCCGGTGCGGTCCGGTGCCGTCCGGTGCCGTCCGGTGCGGTCCGGTGCGGTCCGGTGGGTGCGCGTCGGGGGAGGCTGGTCCGGCGCGCGTCGGGGGAGGTCGGTGCGGCACAGGAGGGGCGGGTCCGGCGTCGGGACCGGGCGGGTCCGGCGTCAGCGCCGGGAGGAGGCGGGACCGGGCAGGTCCGCCCGTCGGGACCGGGCAGGTCCGCCCGTCGGGACCGGGCAGGTCCGCCCGTCGGGACCGGGCAGGTCCGCCGTCGGGACCGGATCAGCGTCGGCCGGATCAGGCGTCGGGGCCCGCGATCAGCTTGCCGCCCTCGACCTTGACCGGGACGGAAGGCAGCGGCACGGTCGCTGGGCCGTGGATGGCCTTGCCGGTCGTGGTGTCGAAGAGGCTGCCGTGGCAGGGGCAGTGCCCCTCGTTCTTCTCGACCTTGTCCAGCAGGCAGCCCGCATGGGTGCACTGGGCGCTGAACGCCTTGTACTGCCCCTTGGCCGGGCAGCTGACGATGACGCGCTGCTCGCGGTAGAGCTTGGACTCGCCGACCGGGATCTCGTCGGGGGCGCCGAGCTCGACGGGGGCGGTGGGGGTCGGCGTCTCGGCGTGCCCGAGCTTCGAGTCGGTCGAGCAGGCGGCCACTCCCAGCCCGGCGACGCCCGCGAGAGCGGCGCCCTTCAGCACGGTTCGGCGGGCGGTGGGCTGGCCGGACATGCGGTCTCCACAGGTCAGAGGGGCAGAGGGTGCCAAGGCTGCCGGGGCGCCCGGGGCGGCAGAGGCAGCGGTGACGTAACCGACGATACCGGCGGAGACGGACGCTCCTGCGCCGGGGCCGGGTGCACCCAATCGTGCCTGGCCAGGGCAGGAACACGCCGAGGTGGCGGCCCCCGGATCGAAAGGGGGCCGCCACCTCGGGACGGGCGTCACACCGCGCTGCCGGTCCCGGCCGCCGGCCGGACTCGTCAGGCCTTGCGGGCGCGGGTCGCCTTCTTGGCCGCGGGCTTCTTAGCCGCAGCCGTCCCGGCGGCCTTCGCCGTGGCGGTCTTCGCCGTCGCGGTCTTCGCCGTCGCCGTCTTCCGCACGGGGGTGGCCTTCGCGGCGACCGCCTTCTTCGCGGCCGTCCTCCGCGCCGGCTTGCGCGCCGCGGGCACGGCCGCCTCGCTCACCCGGTCCGCGTCCAGGATGCCCTGGAGGAACTTCCCGGTGTGGCTGGCGGGGACGCCCGCCACATACTCCGGGGTGCCCTCGGCAATGACCAGGCCGCCGCCGTTGCCGCCCTCGGGTCCCATGTCGATGACCCAGTCGGCGGTCTTGATGACATCGAGGTTGTGCTCGATGACGATCACCGTGTTGCCCTTGTCGACCAGGCCGGAGAGCACCTTGATCAGCTTGGAGATGTCCTCGAAGTGCAGACCGGTGGTCGGCTCGTCCAGAACATAGACCGTACGTCCGGTGGAACGCTTCTGGAGCTCGCTGGCCAGCTTCACCCGCTGGGCCTCACCGCCCGAGAGCGTGGGCGCGGACTGGCCGAGCCTGACGTATCCCAGACCGACCTCGTTGAGCGTCCGCAGGTGGCGCGCGATGGTCGGGACGGCCTCGAAGAACTCCAGGCCCTCCTCGATCGGCATGTCCAGCACCTCGGCGATGGACTTGCCCTTGTAGTGGACCTCCAGCGTCTCCCGGTTGTAGCGCGCTCCGTGGCAGACCTCGCACGGGACGTACACGTCCGGCAGGAAGTTCATCTCGATCTTGATGGTGCCGTCGCCCGAGCAGTTCTCGCAGCGGCCGCCCTTGACGTTGAAGGAGAACCGGCCCGGCAGATAGCCGCGGACCTTCGCCTCCATCGTCTCCGCGAACAGCCGGCGGACGTGGTCGAAGACACCGGTGTACGTCGCCGGGTTGGACCGGGGCGTGCGGCCGATGGGCGACTGGTCGACATGCACCACCTTGTCGACGAGGTCGTCCCCGTCGACCCTGGTGTGCCGGCCGGGCACCGACTTGGCGCCGTTCAGCTCGCGTGCCAGGTGGGTGTAGAGGATGTCGTTGACCAGCGTCGACTTTCCGGAACCGGAGACGCCGGTCACGGCGGTCAGCACGCCGAGCGGGAAGGAGACGTCGATGTCCTGGAGGTTGTTCTCCCGGGCACCGTGGACCGTGAGCAGCCGCGAGGGATCGACGGGGCGCCGGATCTCGGGCATCGCGATCGACCTCTTGCCGGTCAGGTACTGACCGGTGATCGACTTGTCGTTGGCCAGCAGCTCCTTGAGCGAGCCGGAGTGGACCACCTTGCCGCCGTGCTCGCCGGCGCCGGGGCCGATGTCGACGACCCAGTCGGCGACCTTGATGGTGTCCTCGTCGTGCTCGACGACGATGAGCGTGTTGCCCATGTCGCGGAGCCGGACCAGGGTCTCGATCAGCCGGTGGTTGTCGCGCTGGTGCAGCCCGATGGACGGCTCGTCCAGCACGTACAGCACGCCGACCAGGCCGGAGCCGATCTGGGTGGCAAGCCGGATGCGCTGGGCCTCGCCGCCGGACAGGGTGCCCGCCGCCCGGTTCAGCGAGAGGTAGTCGAGGCCGACGTCGACCAGGAACTTCAGTCGCTCGTTGACCTCCTTGAGCACCCGCTCGGCGATCTTCTTGTCGCGGGCGTTCAGCTTCATGCGGCCGAGGAAATCGGCGCACTCGCTGATCGACATCGCGGCGACCTGGGCGATGGACTTCTCCATCACCGTGACCGCGAGGACGATCGGCTTGAGCCGGGTGCCCTCACAGGTCGGGCAGGGCACTTCGCGCATGTAGCCCTCGAAGCGCTCCCTGCTGGAGTCGCTCTCCGCCTCGGAGTGCCGCCGCTTGACGAACTGCACCGCTCCCTCGAAGGAGGGCGTGGTGTAGGCGCGCTCGCGCCCGTACCGGTTGCGGTAGCGGACCTCGGTCTGGATCTTGTGGCCGAAGAGCAGGGCCTTCTTGGCACGCTGCGGCAGCCCGGCCCAGGGGATGTCCGTACGGAATCCGAGGGCTTCGGCCAGGGCGTTGATCTGGCGGCCGAAGTACTCCTTGGTGTGGCCGTGCGACCAGGGGTGGATCGCGCCCTCGTCGAGGGACTTCTCCTCGTCCGGGACGATCAGCTCCGGGTCGACCTCCATGCGCGTGCCGATGCCCGTGCAGTCGGGGCAGGCGCCGAAGGGCGAGTTGAAGGAGAAGGAGCGCGGCTCCAGCTCCTCGAAGGAGAGGTCGTCGTACGGGCAGTAGAGGTGCTCGGAGTACATCCGCTCACGCTCGGGGTCGTCCTCGGGGAGGTCGACGAAGTCGAGCACGACCATGCCGCCGGAGAGGCCCAGCGCGGTCTCGACCGAGTCGGTCAGCCGGCGCTTGGCGCTGTCCTTCACCGTGAGGCGGTCGATGACCACCTCGATGGTGTGCTTCTCCTGCTTCTTGAGCGTGGGCGGCTCGGAGAGCTGGATGGTCTCGCCGTCGACCCGGGCCCTGCTGTACCCCTTGGTCTGCAGATCGGCGAAGAGGTCGACGAACTCGCCCTTTCGCTCTCGCACCAGCGGGGAGAGCACCTGGAAGCGGCTGCCCTCGGGCAGGCCGAGGACCTTGTCCACGATGGCCTGCGGCGACTGGCGCGAAATGGGGCGGCCGCACTCGGGACAGTGCGGCTTGCCGATCCTGGCGAAGAGCAGCCGGAGGTAGTCGTAGACCTCGGTGATCGTGCCGACCGTCGAGCGCGGATTGCGCGAGGTCGACTTCTGGTCGATGGAGACGGCGGGCGACAGACCTTCGATGAAGTCGACGTCCGGCTTGTCCATCTGGCCGAGGAACTGCCGGGCGTACGAGGAGAGCGACTCCACGTAGCGCCGCTGCCCCTCGGCGAAGATCGTGTCGAACGCGAGGGAGGACTTGCCCGACCCGGAGAGCCCGGTGAAGACGATGAGGGAGTCGCGGGGGAGGTCGAGCGAGACGTTCTTGAGGTTGTGCTCGCGAGCGCCACGGACGATGAGACGGTCGGCCACGCCGGTCCGCACCTTTCTAGAGAGAAGCGGGGGAACTGAGCCCCTGCCCCAGGGTATGGGGGGTGCCACAGCGATGTACGAAGCTTTCGACTCCGAGCGTATAGCACGCACATTCGATTTACGGACGGCTGATGACTCCTTCACCCGAATGAGTGGCGAGACTAGGCTCGGCCCCATGACTGATCATGTGCACGACCTGGCAGCACTGCGTGAAGCTACCGACCGACTGCTCAGCGCCACGGAGAAACTGGACGACGCGGCACTCGCCGAACCGTCGCACCTCCCGGGCTGGAGCCGGGGTCATGTCATCGCGCACCTCTCACGTAACGCCGACGCGCTCGTAAATGTTCTCCAGGGCCGGCCCATGTACGCAGACAGCGAAACCCGCGACCGCGACATCGAGCGCGACGCCCCCCGGCCGCAGCCGGAGCAGCAGGCCGACCTGGCAGCGAGCGCGGCCCGCTTCACGGACGCCGCCGCGGAACCCGCGGACTGGTCACGCACGGTGGCGCTGCGCAACGGTGTGACGGACCCCGCGTCCCGGATCCCCTTCCGCCGCCGCGTCGAGGTCGAGCTGCACCACGTGGACCTGGGGATCGGCTATGAGCTGGAGGACCTGCCGGACGAGTTCGCCGCCCGGCTGATCGGCTTCCTGGCCAAGCGCTTCGCCGGACACCCCGCGGTCGTCTCGACGGGCCTGTCCGACGGCACGGGCCGCACCTGGACGACCGGCGGCGGCGCGGAGGGGTCCGCCGGGGTCCGCGGTACGGCGTCCGAGCTGCTCGGGTGGCTCAGCGGGCGGCGCGACGGGTCCGCTCTGACCGTCGAGGGCGGAACCCTTCCCGCACTGCCCCCGCTATAGGCTGAGAGGCATGACGTACAGCGGAGTGGTCAAGGTCGGCGGGCGTGCGGACGTACACGAGTTGACGGATCTGATGATCTCCAAGGTCGCCGTCGGCCCGATGAACAACAACGCCTACCTGCTGCGCTGCCGGGCCACCGGCGAGCAGCTCCTGATCGACGCGGCCAACGAGGCCGGGACCCTGCTGCGACTGATCGGCGACGACTCGATCGCCTCGGTCGTCACCACGCACCGGCACGGCGACCACTGGCAGGCGCTGGACGAGGTGGTCGCGGCCACCGGTGCGCGTACGTACGCCGGGCGGTTCGACGCGGAGGGGATCCCGGTGTCGACGGATGTGCTCGTCGAGGACGGCGACACGATCCGGGTCGGGCAGGTCGCACTGACCGCCCGCCATCTGACCGGCCACACCCCGGGCTCGATCGCGCTCGTCTACGACGACCCGCACGGTGCTCCGCACCTGTTCACCGGGGACTGCCTCTTCCCGGGCGGGGTCGGCAACACGTTCAAGGATCCCGAGGCCTTCGTGAGCCTGCTGCACGACGTGGAGACCAAGCTCTTCGACTCGCTGCCGGACGAGACCTGGGTGTACCCGGGGCACGGGCACGACACCACTCTGGGCGACGAGCGCCCGCACCTGCCGGAGTGGCGGGCCCGGGGCTGGTGACGGCGGCGGGGTGACGGGCACGCGGTCCGCGCCCGTCACCCCGCCCGCCGCCCGGGCGTCAGCCGTCGATGCCGACGCCCTTCTTCGCGGACTCCTCGGCCTTTCCGGACTCCGCCGCGGCCTCGGCAGCGGCCGTCTTCTTGTTGGCGATCAGGCTGGTGATCGTGGTGATCACCAGCACGCCGCAGATGACGCCCAGCGAGACCGGGATGGAGATCTCCGGGACGTGCACCCCCGACTCGTGCAGGGCGTGCAGCACCAGCTTGATGCCGATGAAGCCGAGGATGACCGAGAGCCCGTAGCTGAGGTGGACCAGCTTCTTGAGCAGGCCGCCGATCAGGAAGTACAGCTGCCGCAGTCCCATCAGCGCGAAGGCGTTGGCGGTGAACACGATGTACGGGTCCTGGGTCAGACCGAAGATCGCGGGGATGGAGTCCAGCGCGAACAGCACATCGGTGGTCCCGATGGCGAGCATGACCACCATCAGCGGGGTCAGGACGCGCTTGCCGTTGTTGCGGATGAAGAGCTTGGTGCCGTGGTACCGGTCGGCGACTCCGAAGCGGCGCTCGATGTTCTTGAGGAGGCGGTTCTCCTCGAACTGCTCTTCCTCCTCGTCGGCCCGCGCCTCCTGGATCAGCTTCCAGGCGGTGTAGATCAGGAACGCGCCGAAGATGTAGAAGACCCACGAGAAGTTGGCGATGACCGCGGCGCCCGCGGCGATGAAGATCGCCCGCAGCACCAGCGCGATCAGCACGCCGACGAGCAGCACCCGCTGCTGGAGGTGGGAGGGCACCGAGAACTTCGCCATGATCAGCACGAAGACGAAGAGGTTGTCGACGCTCAGCGATTTCTCGGTGATGAAGCCGGCGAAGAACTCGCCCGAGGCCTGGCTCTCGCCGAACACGAGCAGGCCGAGCCCGAAGAGGGCGGCCAGCGCGATCCAGACGACCGTCCAGATTCCGGCTTCCTTGGTCGATACGTCATGGGGCTTGCGCCCGATGAAGAAGTCGACGGCGATGAGGGCGCTCAGACCAAGAATGGTCAGCGCCCAGAGGGTCCATGAAACGTCCACTGCGCCTCCGGCAGTTCGCTACGGCTACTGATCAGCGTCGTCGCTGCCGGAGGTCTCTTCCACCTGGGCGCGCGGGATGCGCGTCCGGGCCGGCGCCCCGGGACCGGTCACAGTCCGTACTGACGGGAACGCCGCGTATGGGAGTACTCCCCTCCGCCCAAAGAACAGTACAGGGAATACCAAGGAAAGGTAAAGAGAAGGCTAAAGAAGTCCCAAAGTCCCAGGTCGGAGTGGGTGAGGAGGCGGGTGGCTCAGCGGTGCCCGGTGCGGCGCGCGGCGGCCACCCGGTCCAGCACCTGCTCCAGGACGCGGCTGCCGGGCGGGGTGCTGAGCGGCTCGTACGTCCACGCGTGACCGACCCAGGGGTCGGCCAGATGGTCGTCGGCGACCGGGGTGACGCGGAGCAGCGAACGCCACAGCGGGTCGAGCACCGGACCGTACGCCGAGGCGTCCTCCCGGTCCGCGACCATCATGAGATGCACCCCGACGGAGGGGCCCTCGTCGGCGAGATAGCGCAACTGGGTAACGGCACGGTCGTCGAATCCGTGTGGGAAGTCGTTGACGATCAGCAGCTGCTCGGCCGGGTCCAGGTCGGGCGGCAGCGAATCGGCGGCTCCGGCCCTCATCGCCATCTGCACCAGGTCGACGCGCCGGGTGAGGCCGGCGAGCACCGAGGACACTCCCCCGGGCCCGGACGCGGGCGGGCCCGCGAGCACCCCGGCGCCGACCAGCGGGGCCAGGGCCGCGGCGGCGGAGCCGGCCGGGTCGATGACGTGGACCGAGAACTCGTTCGGCGGGTACACGGCGAGCATCCGCGCGGCGTGCAGGACGGCGCTCTCCATGGCCAGCCGACGCAGCTGGTCCGAATCGGTCAGGGCGGCGGCCTCGGACGCCGTGCGCCCGCTGTCGATCCACATGCCGCGCTCCAGCGGCAGCCGGACGAGCAGCGGGATCTTCACCCCGGCGCTCTCCGGCAGATGGAGGTCACCGATCCGCAGAGCCATGGGGATCTCCATCGGGACGCGGTAGGCGTGCCAGACGGGGTTGTCCCAGCCGGCGTACGCGGCGGGGAGCGCGGGTTCCACCACGGCGGCCTCGGCGGCGAGCTGGGCGAGATCGCGGTCCAGTGCCTCGCGGGCCCGGCCGGTCAGCTCGTCGCGTTTGGCGCGCGCCTGCTCGCGGGCCCGGTCGCCCGTGCCGCCGATCCTGCTGCGCGGATCGGACAGGGCCCGCTCCAGCTCCTGGTCCATCCGGGACTCGGCGAAGTCGACGGCGCTGCGGTACGCGGCGGTGGCCCGGGCCAGGTCCTCGAACATGCCCCAGACCTGGTTGTAGAGACGCTCGTCCATGGACCAGCCGGTCGCGTCCCCGGCGACGGGAGTCGCGGGCTGCCCGGGCTGGGCGGGCGGCGCGGCCGGCGGGGGCGGTGGAGGCGCGGTGGCCTGGCGACGCGGGTGCGCGTAGTCGATGGGGCCCCCTGCGGAGGGGACGGCGGGTGCGACGGGAGTGGCCGGCGCAGAGGGCTCGTCCAGAGGGCCGGGCTGCTGGGCGGCTTGGGGCAGTCCGCCGCCCTGGGCCGGCGCCGGACCCCCGGCGTGCCTGACCCGGTCGCCCTCCGAGGTGCGGGGCGGGGGCGGGGCCACCGAGCGGGCCAGGCCGCGGGCAACCGCTTCCTGGATCGACCTCGCCAGTTCGGCCGCCCCGGCCACCCCCTGGTCGGCGAGCATCGCGGCGAGACCGCCCGCGTAGCCCTGGCCCACCGCACGGACCTTCCAGGCTCCCTGCCTGCGGTAGAGCTCCAGGGCGGCGACCGCGGACTCGGAGTCCAGACCGGTCAGGGTGAAGGTGGCGATCTCCGTGCCGTCGAGTCCGGTGACCGCGACGAAGGGCGCGGCCACCGCGCCGAACCGGGTCGGGCCGCCCGCCTCCAGCGGCAATGCCAGCAGCACCGTGACGCGGTGCACCGTCTCGGGCAGGGCGCCGAGGTCCACCGCGAGCCGGTGCTCGGCGGCGGCCTGCCTGGACACCTCCAGTCCGGGCAGCTGCGGCGACCCGGGGTGGGCTATCCACTCGACGCCGTGCACCGTGCCGCGCTCGTCCCCGAGGGTGGCACCGGCCACCACGGGTGCGCCGGCCGAAACCCGGATCTCCAGACGGGTCTGGGGCAAGGTGTGGTTCTGCCCCCGGACCAGCTCGGCCGTCATTGCCCTGTCCCCTCGACGAGTTGCTTCTGCGCGGTGCGATGTCGTGCATGGTGCGGTGCCGTACGCGGTGGCGCCTCCGTACGTGGCCCCGCCGTACGTGGCGCCGTGCCGTGCTGTGCCGCTGGCCCCGTACCGGGCACTTCGAGGTGCTGCGATGCGGTGCAGCTCCCGGCAGCCGATGCCGCCGGGAGCTGCGCGTACCGATGCGGACCTTGGGTCCGGTGCTGCCTACAGGTGCGGCAGGATCGCCGGCATGAGGTCCTGGAAGGTGCGGCCGTTGGCCGGGTTGCCGATGGCGGTCATCTGCCATCCGCTGCCGGAACGGTGCACCTTCGCCATGATCTGCGCGGTGTACTGCCCGCCGCCGTCCAGCGTGTAGCGGGCGAGCTCCTGGCCGTTGGTCTCGTCCACGATGCGGCAGAAGGCGTTCTGCACCTCCTGGAACGTCTGACCGGTGAAGGAGTTCACCGTGAAGACGATCTGGTCGATGTGGACCGGCACCCGCTGGAGGTCGACGAGGATCGCCTCGTCGTCGCCGCCCGAGCCGGCACCACCGACCAGGTTGTCCCCGGTGTGCTTGACCGAACCGTCATCGCTGACGAGGTGCCGGAAGAACACGACATCGACCGGCTGCTTGTCCGCGAACAGGACCGCCGAGGCGTCCAGGTCGATCTCCCGGGTGCGTGAGCCGAACAGACCGCGGCGCGGAGCCGCCTGCCAGCCGAGCCCCATCCGTACCGCGGTCAGGGTCCCCCCGTCGCTCTTCTGCAGGCTGATGGCCTGACCCTTGGTCATATTGACCGTCACGCGCTGTCCCCTCTCCGCTGTCCCCGCAACCGTCCTTGCGCGGTTTTCCAGCACCCTACGCAGTCACATCACAGGCACAGCCGCCAAGGGCCGTTTTGTGTCGGTCTTGCAACACACCGGGCGCGGCGGGGTCAGGCCAGGCCCGCCTCCCGCATCTGGCGCAACTCCTTCTTCAACTCCCCCACCTCGTCACGCAGTCGTGCCGCCACCTCGAACTGCAGGTCCGCGGCGGCCGCACGCATCCGGTCGGTCATCTCCTCGATGATCCCGGCGAGCTCGGCGGCCGGCCGGTCCGTGACCGCCGCTTTGTCCCCGCCGGCCTTCCCGGCCTTCCCCTTGGCCGCACCGGCCTTGATGCCCAGCGTGGGCACAGGTGCCTTGGCGCCCTTCGTCTGGCGGTAGCCGGTGCCGAGCAGCTGCTCGGTGTCGACCTCCTCGCGGGCGATCGTCGCGACGATGTCGTTGATCTTCTTGCGGAGCGGCTGCGGGTCGAGTCCGCGCTCGGTGTTGTACGCGATCTGCTTCTCACGCCGGCGGTTGGTCTCGTCGATGGCCTGCGCCATCGCCGGGGTGATCTTGTCCGCGTACATATGGACCTGCCCCGACACGTTTCGAGCCGCACGTCCGACGGTCTGGATCAGCGAGGTGGCCGAGCGCAGGAAGCCCTGTTTGTCGGCGTCGAGGATGGCCACGAGCGACACCTCCGGCAGGTCCAGGCCCTCACGCAGGAGGTTGATCCCGACCAGGACGTCGTATTCACCGGAGCGCAGTTCGCGCAGCAGCTCGATACGGCGGAGAGTGTCGACGTCGCTGTGCAGGTAACGGACCTGGATGCCCAGCTCCAGGAAGTAGTCGGTGAGGTCCTCCGACATCTTCTTGGTGAGGGTGGTGACCAGGACCCGCTCGTCCTTCTCGGTGCGCTTGCGGATCTCGTGCACCAGGTCGTCGATCTGGCCCTCGGTGGGCTTGACGACGATCTCCGGGTCGACGAGTCCGGTCGGCCGGATGATCTGCTCGACGAACCCGTCGCCCCGGGAGAGCTCGTACTTGCCGGGGGTGGCGGAGAGGTAGACCGTCTGGTTGATCCGTCCGAGGAACTCCTCCCACTTCAGCGGGCGGTTGTCCAGGGCGGAGGGCAGCCGGAAGCCGTGGTCGACCAGGGTCCGCTTCCGGGAGGCGTCACCCTCGTACATCGCGCCGATCTGCGGCACCGTGACGTGCGACTCGTCGAGAACGAGGAGGAAGTCCTCGGGGAAGTAGTCGAGGAGGGTGTGGGGGGCAGTGCCGGGGTCGCGGTCGTCGAAGTGCATCGAGTAGTTCTCGACGCCGGAGCAGGTGCCGATCTGGCGGAGCATCTCGATGTCGTACGTCGTGCGCATGCGCAGCCGCTGGGCCTCCAGCATCTTGCCCTGCTTCTCCAGCTCGGCGAGGCGCTCCTCCAGCTCCTTCTCGATGCGGCCGACCGCCTTCTCCATGCGTTCGGGGCCCGCGACGTAGTGGCTGGCGGGAAAGATGTGGAGCGACCGGTCCTCGCTGATGATCTCGCCGGTGAGCGGGTGGAGCGTGGAGAGGGCCTCGATCTCGTCACCGAACATCTCGATGCGGACGGCGAGCTCCTCGTAGACCGGGAAGATCTCGATGGTGTCGCCTCGGACCCGGAAGGTGCCCCGGGTGAACGCCAGGTCGTTGCGGGTGTACTGCATCTCGACGAAGCGGCGCAGCAGCTGGTCGCGGTCGATCTCGTCGCCCACCTTGAGCTGGACCATCCGGTCCACGTACTCCTGTGGGGTACCGAGGCCGTAGATGCAGGACACGGAGGCGACCACGACGACGTCCCGCCGGGTGAGCAGCGAATTCGTGGCGGAATGACGCAGCCGCTCGACCTCCTCGTTGATCGAGGAGTCCTTCTCGATGTAGGTGTCCGACTGCGGGACGTACGCCTCGGGCTGGTAGTAGTCGTAGTACGAGACGAAGTACTCGACGGCGTTGTTCGGCAGGAGCTCGCGGAACTCGTTGGCCAGCTGGGCGGCGAGCGTCTTGTTCGGCGCCATCACCAGCGTGGGGCGCTGCAGCTTCTCGATCATCCAGGCGGTGGTCGCCGATTTACCGGTGCCGGTCGCACCGAGGAGCACGACGTCCTTCTCACCTGCCAGGACGCGCCGCTCCAGCTCGGCGATGGCCGCGGGCTGGTCGCCGCTGGGCTGGTAGGGACTGACGACCTCGAAAGGCGCCACCGAACGTTCGATCTTCGAAACGGGCCGCATGCAACCACCGTACGACCCCCCACTGACAACGGGGCCGGGTCAGCGTCCGCGGCGGTCCGATGTCACCAGTCCTGGGGCTGCGCGGAGTCCTGGCGCTCCGAGTGGAACGAGGCCGGGTCGGCGTGCGTACCGAACCGGGGAACCTGGCGCTGGGCCGGGATTCCGGGGGCCCTGGCCCCGCGGATGACCGCGGGGTCGTTCCAGTCCGGGGTGCCCATGACCACCAGGGGGTCGAACATCACGACGACCGCGGCAAGCACCAGGAAGCAGGCCGGGCCGATCAGCATGGGGACGAGCAGCTCGGTCGCGCTGTCGCCGGAGACCGCCGAGGCGTCGGTGAGGGCGGCCGGGTGGAGATGGACCCTGAGGGCTGCCATGCCGGTGTAGTGCATGCCGCTCACCGCGACACCCATCACAACGCTGGCACCGAGGCTGGGCAGGAAGCCGTGGATGGAGACGGCGGCCCAGAGCGCGGCGGTCGATGCCACCACGGCGATGACGACGGAGAGCGACACGGTGATCGTGTCGTACTCGAACTGCCCATCAAGTCGCATACCGGCCATGCCGAGGTAGTGCATGGAGGCCACGCCGAGTCCGGTGATCGTTCCTCCCGTCACCAGTGCCATGCGGGTGGCGCCGCGGTACCCGACCAGGAAGATCCCGATGCCGACCATGACGATCGCGACGGCGAGGCTGGCGAAGGTGATCGGCTTGTCGTAGCCGATCGGCACCTCGTCGACGGTGAAACCGACCATCGCGATGAAGTGCATCGTCCAGATGCCGGAACCTATGGAGGTCGCCCCCAGAGCCAGCCAGCCGGCCTTGAAGGAACGCTCGGTGCGCAGCGACCGGGTGGTGCAGCGCAGGCCCAAGGCCGCGCCCAGACAGGCCATGAGGAAGGCGGCCACGGGAGTGACCGCCCCATAGCCGAAGCCGTCGATTGTGCCCTGCATGCTCGTACGCCCTTCGCAGAAGCCCGGGTTCGGCTGACTTTAAGGCGCAAGGCCCGGCAAACAAACAGAAGAGCTCGCATTTTATCGACAGGGGTGGCAGCCCATGACCCGGTCCTCGGGACGGGTTCACGTGGTGGCCGTCCTCCACCCTGTCCCCCGTTCGGCGACGGCCGCAGCCCTCGGGCCGTCCGCAACTCTGACGCAAGGAGTACACGTGTACGCAGGCACCGCAACCGCCTCCGTCGCTGCCGCCGCCCTGCTGGGCGCCGGCACGTTGCTGATGCCGGGTACGACCGCCGAAGCGCCGGGCACGGACGCCACCGCGGCCGGCCGGCCCGTGGAGGTGGCCCACACCGCCGCCGCGGGCTCCGCGACGCACGCCGGCGCCGGCGTGCGGGCCGTGAGCGACGTGTCCCGGGGGTGGACGGACGACCCGCTCGTCATCGCTCACCGGGGCGCGTCGGCGTACGCGCCCGAGAACACACTGGCGGCGGTGGACAAGGCCGACGTCCTGGGCTTCGACTGGGTGGAGAACGACGTCCAGCTCACCCGGGACGGTGTTCCGGTCGTCATCCACGACACCGGTCTGAGGCGGACCACGGACGCCGAGGAGGTCTTCCCCGGCCGTGCGCCGTGGGCGGTCAAGGACTTCACGGCCGCCGAGATCGCCCGGCTGGACGCGGGCAGCTGGTTCGGTCCGGAGTACGCCGGGGCCCGGGTGCCCACGCTCCGGCAGTACCTGCACCGGATCGGGCGCAACCACCAGAACCTGCTCCTGGAGATCAAGAGTCCCGAGACCTACCCCGGGATCGAACAGGCGACCCTGCGGGTCCTGCGTCAGGAGGGGTGGCTCGACCGCGAGCACGTCCGCAGCCGTCTGGTGATCCAGAGCTTCGGCGCCGACAGCCTGCGCGAGGTGCACGAGCAGCGCCCGGACGTCGTCACGGGCTTCCTCGGTACCCCGGCCCTCGCCGACCTTCCCTCGTACGCGGAATTCACCGACCGGATCAACCCGGCGTACACCTCCATCTCGAGCGAGTACGTGGCAGCGGTGCACGCGCTGAAGGGCCCCCACGACAAACGGCTCCGGCTCAACACCTGGACGGTCAACGACGCGGAGCAAGCGCTCCGGGTGGCCGGCTACGGCGTGGACGGCATCATCACCAACGCCCCCGACGTGGTGCGGGAGGCGACTACTGCCTGATCACTCAGTACCGCCCGGGGCGGAGGCGGAGCGCTCGGGGTGGCTCGGGCCGCAGCAGACCGCTCGGAGCGCTCGGGGCAGCGGCGGACCGCTCGGGGCCCCTCCCTGTCGCTCTGTGTCGCTCCGGACGGACCGTCCGGGACCGCTCGGCGGCCGGGCGGTGGCGGCCGCCACCGTCCGTTGTCAGTGGCCGGTCGTACGGTGGTTCCCATGAACAACAACGGGGTTGTCGAGTGGGCCGTCGTCGACAGCGACATCGGCCCGCTCATGCTGGCCGCGACCGATACGGGCCTGGTGACCGTGGTCTTCCACGCCCGGCCGGCGGTACGGGACCGGGCGCTGGACCGGCTGGCCGCCCGGTTCGGTGCGGAGCCCGTCCACGCGCCCGGCTCCGCACGGCTCGCGGAGCCGATACGCCAGTTCGCGGCGTACTTCGCGGGCACGCTGCGGGAGTTCTCGCTCGACCTGGACTGGTCGCTGACGAACGGCTTCAACCGCCAGGTCCTCCGCGAGCTGGCGGCAGGTGTGCCGTACGGCGCGGTGGCAGGGTACGGGGACCTCGCCGACCGGGTGGGACAGCCCGGTGCGGCCCAGGCGGTCGGTGCCGCCATGGGCTCCAATCCGCTGCCCGTGGTGGTGCCCTGTCACCGGGTGGTGGAGAGCGACGGCGGGCTCGGCGGCTTCGGCGGCGGGCTGGAGACCAAGCGGCAGCTCCTGGCCCTGGAGGGAGTGCTGCCCCAGCCGTTGTTCTGACCCGCCCGCCCGCTCGGGCCTCGCCGTTTCGGGCGTGGGTGACGTCGCGGCACACCTTTGCCCGGCCGGGGCGTGCCTGCTTGCTGCCGCCGATCGCGGCGCAGGCACCGCGCCGGACCGTGGCCGGCCGCCCACTGCCCGAGCCCGGGTTCCGGCGGCCGGGGCCGCCGGAACCAGCCCGCTCGCAGACACCGCGAGGCTGCTCAGAGGCTGATGTGGTACGCCTTGCGCAGTGTCTCGTGCACGGTCCACGTCGTACGGTCGCCCTCGCGCAGCACACAGGCGTCGCCCGATCCAATCTCCAGCGTGGCGCCGCCCTCGACCTCCACGGTCGCGCGCCCGCTGATGACCACGAACAGTTCGTCGGCCTCGGTGTCCGTGACCACGCCGGGCGTGATCTGCCAGATCCCGCGCACCTGCTTGCCGTCAGCCGACTCCCACAGCACCTTGCCGGTGACCTCGGGTTCACCCGAGACGATCTGCTCGGGTTCGAGCGGTTCCGGTTCGAGCACGGCGTCGGGAATGTGCACGGCGAAGGAGGCAGGAGCTTGATCAAATGTGGTCATGGCCGGTCACCTTAGCCATCGCCTACGGTCGCCTCGCCACCAGGACGGGCTGAAAGAAGTCCGACTCGTCGGGCTCGTGCCAGACAGGCTCCCTCAGCCCGGCCCGTGCCGCGAACTCGACGATCTGCGCCTGGGACAGCGCCCAGTAGGAGGTACGCCGCGTACGCACGCCCCAGTGCTCCCCCTCCCCTCCGTCCCCCGCGGCGTTCGCCGGCGCGTCGGGCAGCAGCTGGAAGTGCTCCAGGTCGTAGCGCTCACCGTCCGGTTTCCAGTGCCACAGCTGGAAGGTGACCACACGGCCGCCGGCCCCCTCCTTGACCTGTGGTGGCGTGGACAGCGGCCGTTCGCGGCGCAGCCGGTCGTAGGGCCGGGTGGACAGCAGCAGCACCCCGCCGGGCCGCAGCACCCTTCTCATCTCGCCGAGCGCGGCCAGCACCGCCTGCGGAGTGAGCAGATGCGGCAGGGAGTTGTCGGCGCACACGACCACGTCGAACGAGCCGTCGCGGAACGGCAGCTTCGTCATGTCGGCGGCGGTGACGCGCAGCCTCAGCCCTCGCGAGGCCGCCTCCTTCGCGGCACGGGCCACCGCCACGGGGCTCAGATCGCTGCCCGTGACCCGGTACCCCAGTGCGGCCAGCCCCAACGCCTGGGTCCCGATGCCACAGGCGCAGTCCAGCACGTCGTACGCGACGGCCTCGTCACCGGAACGTGTCCCACCGCCCGGCGCGGCCGCATCGCCCGTGCCCGCACCGCCGTCCCCGGGAACGGCGCCGGCCCGGACCGGCTCACCGACCAGGGCCGAGAGCGCCGCCGCCTGCCGTGCGATGCTCGCGTCCCAGTCCGCGTAGATGAGGTCGTACTCCGCGGCGAGGTCGTCGTAGAAACGCCGAACCGTGGGCGACGAGCGACCGGTCGAAGACTCCATGGCCCGACGTTAACGCGGAGCAGAGCGACTTCCAGCCGCCCGGACCGCACACGTTTGAGTGCGGCCCGTCCGCGACAGGGATGTGGACATGTCACTGACTGAGCGGTTCGACGCCGCCCCCTACGCGCCCGTCCTCTCCGCGGAGGTGCAAGTCGCCCTCGCCGCGCACCGGCCCGTCGTCGCCCTGGAGTCGACGATCATCGCCCACGGCCTGCCCCGCCCCCGCAATCTGCGGGTCGCCGAGGAGCTGGAGGGGATCGTGCGAGCGGCCGGTGCCGTACCCGCCACGGTCGCCGTGCTGGACGGCAGCGCCCGGGTCGGCCTGGACAAGGCCCAGTTGGAGCGGGTGGCCGAGGATCCGGCGATGCGCAAGCTGGGGCACCGGGACCTCGCGCCCGCACTGGTGACGGGTGCGAGCGGGGCGACGACGGTCTCGGCGACCGCGTTCCTCGCCGCGCGCGCGGGCCTGCGCGTGTTCGCGACCGGTGGGCTCGGGGGTGTGCACCGGGGATGGACCGAGACACAGGACGAGTCCGCCGACCTGCGGCTGCTGGCGCGGACGGACATCACCGTGGTCTGTGCGGGGGTGAAGTCGATCCTGGACGTGCCCGCCACGCTGCAGCGTCTGGAGACTCTCGGGGTCGGGGTACTCGGATACGACACCGACCGGTTCCCCGGCTTCTATCTGAGCAGTTCGGGTGAGCCGGTCGACTGGACCGTGCGGTCGCCCGAGGAGGTCGCCGAGGTGATGGGGGCGCAGGACGCGCTCGGTGGCCCGGCGGCGGCACTGATCGTGGCCAACCCCGTACCGCGGGCCGAGCAGCTGGATCCCGTCCTGCACGACCGGGTGCTGGCCGAGGCGTTGGACGCGTGCCGGGAGCGCGGCATCGCCGGGCAGGCCGTCACGCCCTTTCTGCTCGACCATCTGATGCGGGGTACCGGCGGGGCTTCGCTGGAGGCCAACCTGGCGGCCGTCCGTGGCAATGTGGCGCTCGCCGCAAGGATCGCCACCGCCTGGGCCGCCCGGTGACCGGCGGCCTTCTCGTCGTCGGGGACGTCGTCACGGACGTGGTCGCACGACACGGTTCGGCACTGGTCCACGGCACGGACACGGCGGCCGGAATCCGGACACGAGCAGGTGGCGCGGGGGCCAATACGGCTTGTTGGGCTGCGCGTTCGGGCTGCCGGGACGTGCGGCTGGTCGCCCGCGTGGGCGCCGACTCCGCGGACTGGCACCGGGACCTGCTGCGGCGTGCGGGGGTGCGAGGGCTGCTGACCGTGGACGAGGGGGCACCGACGGGCACCGTCGTCGCACTGGTCGACCCGTCCGCCGAGCGCACCTTCCTCACCGACAGCGGGGCGGTGCTGCGGCTCTCCCCCGACGACTGGTCGCCGTCGATGCTCGACGGCATCGCCCACCTCCATCTGTCCGGCTACCTCCTGTTCGCGGCGACCAGCCGTGCCACCGCCCTGCTCGCCCTGCGGGAGGCGGGACGGCGGGACATCCCGGTGAGCATCGACCCGGCTTCGGCCGGGTTCCTCGCCGAACTGGGCGTCGACCGGTTCCTGGCCCTGACCGAGGGGGCGGACCTCCTGCTGCCCAACGCGGACGAGGCCAGGCTACTGACCGGGCTACCCGAACCGGCCGACGCGGCAGCCAAGTTGAGCCTGCTGGTCCGCCAGGTAGCCGTCACCCTGGGCGAGGGCGGCGTCCTGCTGGCCACCGCGGGGGCAGTGACCGCCCACATTGCGGCCGAACCGGTGCCCGCGGCCGTGGATTCCACCGGGGCCGGCGACGCGTTCACCGGGGGCTTCCTGGCCGCCCGGCTGGCGGGCGCCGATGACGCGTCGGCTGCGGCGGCCGGGTGCCGCGCGGGGGCGGAGGCCGTCATGACCGTGGGCGGACGGCCACCTCTGCCCACCGAGTGAGCCGGTCGCACTCCGGACCTGCCCGCGCCGGCGCACCCCTGCCCACACCGGCTGCCACCTGCCCACGAGTGGGTACGACCGCACTCCGGACCTGCCCAGTCCCGTTCACCCTGCCCGCCGAGGAGGACCGGGCCGGGCTCCTCTCGGGCTACCCGTCCTGCCGCAGTCCGGTCCAGGCGGGATGGCGCGGGTCATCGGCCCTGACGACCGCGTCCGCGCTCGCCGCGGGCGCCACCTCGTCCTCGTACCGGGCGAAGGCCGGCAGGGTCCACTGCTCCTCCTCCGGCGTACGCCTTCCCAGCGCACCCGCCGACAGCCGCAGGTGGACGCTGAGGTCGAACGGGAACCAGTGCCCCAGCAGCAGCGGCCCGTGCAGCACCAGCACTCCGCCTTCCGGCAGGTGGCGGTACGGGCTCCGCGTGGCCCGGTCGGTCGCCGGGTCCCACAGATCGGGCAGCACCTGCCCGCTGCCGCCCGGCTCCAGCGGACCGAACACCTCACGCCACAGGGCCCCGGTGTCGAACCAGCTGCCGTAGTACGAGTCGGGGTCCCGCCTGCCGTACTCGTACCGCAGACTGGCCGGCCGCAGGAACCCCGCGGTGGACACCGGGAGTACCGCCCGGCCGCGCAGCCGCAGCCCCTGGGCGACGGCCTCGGCCAGCTCGCCGGTGGGGGCGGCCGGGGCGCCGTCGACGGCGATCCTGAGCCAGGGCCCGCCGCCGGCCGGCTTCAGTACGTCGGCGTGGGCGGCAAGCTCGTCCGCCAGCCGTTCCCAGGTGATCGCTTCGAATCGCACACATCCATCATGGCCTCCCCCGCGACCATCTCAGCTACAGCCGTCCCACCACCTGCGGCGACCGGTCGTCCGGCGCCTCGGGCCCTGCGAGCGGAACGGCACCCCGAACCGCTCCCCCGACTCACGCCCGGGTGCGCCGCCCTGTCCCCGCAGCACCGCCTCCACAGCGGCGCCCACGTCGGCGAAAGCACCTGCGGGACCCGGCCGGTCGTCGCCCCCAATCGCCGCGGAGCCCTCTCCCTCACTCACTCGCCACGGCCGGCCGTCGCCTTCGCGTGTCCCGCGGCGCAGTGCCCCCGTTGCCGAAAACCTGCGGCGTTCGCCGATTCCACCTATTACGGTCCTGTCCATGGATCTCGAATTCGCCCGCACGTTCGCCGCCGAGTGGCAGGCCGCCTGGAACTCCCACGACCTGGAACGCATCCTGACGCACTATCACGAAGACGTGACGTTCAGCTCCCCGATGATCGCGCAGTTCACCGGCGACGCCTCCGGCACGGTCCGGGGCAAGGGTGAGCTGCGCGCGTACTGGGCCCGGGGCCTGGAGCTCATCCCCGACCTCGAGTTCGAGGTGATGGACGTGCGGGCGAGCGTCGACACGCTGGTGATCGACTACCGCAATCAGATCGGGGGCCGGGTCTACGAGGTCCTGACCTTCCGCGACGGCCTGGTCGGCGCCGGCCTCGGCGCGTACGGGGAGACACTCGCCCGCTGACGGTCGGCGCCCGGTGGCCCGGTGGCCGGCCGGGGCGCCAGAGGGCGGGTGCCGCGCCTCACTTCTTCTTGCCGCAGTCCACCGCTTCGGCGTCGTCGGAGAGTTCACTGCCCTCGGGCAGCAGATAGGTCACCCAGAGGACCACCGGCTCGGTGCCCAGATTGCGCCCGATGTGGCGGTGCTTCGCTCCGGACGGCTCGATGAAGGACGTGCCCGCAGGGGTCACCTCGACCG
The DNA here is from genome assembly GCF_040295435.1 of Streptomyces sp. NPDC002809. Lineage (NCBI taxonomy): Bacteria > Bacillati > Actinomycetota > Actinomycetes > Kitasatosporales > Streptomycetaceae > Streptomyces > Streptomyces sp. NPDC002809. The sequence goes on along the minus strand of NZ_JBEOVJ010000002.1, from coordinate 167,775 downwards.
AGCAGTCGTCCAGGGTGCGCGTCAGCGTGCCGGACTTGACGACGGCGATCAGCTGACCGCGGTGCGTGTGCCAGCCGGTGGAGCCGCCGGGCTCGACGGTGATCGTCCGGAAGGTGACGTCGGTGCGCCCCTTCGGCGTCTTCACCTTCAACTTGCCCACCGAGGTGCCTTCCGCGACGACCGTGGCGCTCACGCCACTGCCGGGGGTGGCGACGGCCGCCGCCGGTACGAAGCCGAGCGCGGCCACGCAGCCGCCGATGACGAGCGCCTTGCCCAGCCGCGCCTGCTGCTTCTGCGGCCCCTGCTGCTCCCGCCGCTCACGCCGTCTGCCAATTCTCACGGGCAACTCCTCTGCATCGGTGTCCCTGACATCCCAAATGCCCCGACGCTACCCAGAAGTTGACCGATCGAATCACGCCACCACGCGCTCGTCACGCACCGCGCAACTCCGCGGCCAGCGGCCCGTCACCGGTCACCTCGATCCGCCCGTCCTTCACGGCCTCGGCGAAGGTCAGCTCACCGCGTCCCAGGCTGAGACAGAGCTCGGAATCAAGGGCGATGCGCACATCGGCACGCCCGGCGGGCCCGTCGCCGTAGGCCGGTTCACCCACCGTCGGCTTACCCGTACGGACATGGAACTCGCCCTCGTCGAGGCTCACATCGACCACCCCGCCGGCGACCGCTCCCCCGAAGCCGTCCAGTGCGCGCAGCAGCGGAAGGGCGAACCAGTGCGCCCGGACCGCGTCCGTCGGCCGCCTCTCCACCAGCGCGGGCGCCCCCCACTCGGCGAGCGCAGCGAGGACGGGCAGCAGTCCCTGTCCGCGCTCGGTGAGTTCGTACACCGACGCGGCTGCGGGCGGGGGCAGCTTGCGACGGGTGACAAGCCCGCCCTGCTCCATGTCCTTCAGCCGCGATGCCAGGACGTCCGTACTGACTCCGGGCAGGTCGGCATGCAGATCGGTGTAGCGGCGGGGGCCGGCCAGCAGTTCACGGACGATCAGCAGACTCCACCGGTCACCGACGGCGTCCAGAGCCCGGGCGCTGGCACAGAACTGGTCGTAACTCCGACGGCGGACCGGGCGGGTTGCGGGCTGTTGCTGACGTGGCATGCGACGCAGTCTAGACATGTTGTTGGACTTTCCAAGCCCAAGCTTGGTAAAACCAAGTATCGCAATCGGGTCGGGGAGGCAGCACCGCATGGAATTCCGCCAGTCCAGCAAGCTCAACGAGGTCTGTTACGAGATCCGGGGCCCCGTCATCGAGCACGCCAACGCCCTTGAGGAGGCCGGGCACAGCGTGCTCCGCCTCAACACGGGAAACCCGGCGCTCTTCGGGTTCGAGGCGCCGGAGGAGATCGTCCAGGACATGATCCGGATGCTCCCGCAGGCCCACGGCTACACGGATTCGCGCGGCATCCTGTCCGCCCGCCGTGCCGTCGCGCAGCGCTACCAGGCGATGGGGCTGACGGAGGTCGGCGTCGACGACATCTTCCTCGGCAACGGTGTCTCCGAGCTGATCTCGATGGCGGTGCAGGGGCTGCTGGAGGACGGCGACGAGGTGCTCATCCCGTCCCCCGACTACCCGCTGTGGACCGCGGTGACGACGCTGGCCGGCGGGAAGGCCGTGCACTACGTGTGCGACGAGGCCTCGGACTGGAACCCGGACCTCACGGACATGGCCTCGAAGATCACCGACCGCACCCGGGCCGTCGTGATCATCAACCCGAACAATCCGACGGGCGCCGTCTACCCGCGCGAGGTCCTCGAAGGCATCCTCGGCCTGGCCCGCAGGCACGGCCTGATGGTGTTCGCCGACGAGATCTACGACCAGATCCTGTACGACGACGCCGAGCACCACAGCGTGGCGGTCCTCGCCCCCGACCTGGTCTGCCTCACCTTCAGCGGGCTCTCGAAGACGTACCGCGTGGCCGGGTTCCGCTCGGGCTGGATGGTGGTGTCGGGTCCCAGGCAGCACGCCCGCAGCTACCTGGAGGGGCTGACCATGCTCGCCTCCATGCGGCTGTGCCCCAATGCCCCGGCGCAGTACGCGATCCAGGCCGCCCTCGGTGGCCGCCAGTCGATCCGGGAGCTCGTGGTGCCCGGGGGCAGGCTGTACGAGCAGCGCAACCGCGCCTGGGAGAAGCTGAACGAGATCCCCGGCGTGTCCTGCGTGAAGCCGAAGGGCGCCCTGTACGCCTTCCCGCGCATCGATCCGAAGGTGCACCCGATCGTCGACGACGAGAAGTTCGTCCTGGACCTGCTTCTGCGGGAGAAGATCCAGGTCGTGCAGGGAACCGGTTTCAACTGGCCGCGGCCCGACCACTTCCGGATCCTGACCCTCCCGTACGCTGACGATCTTGACGCGGCGATCAGCCGCATCGGCCGCTTCCTGACCGGATACCGGCAGTGACCGGACGCCGGAGATGAACGGAGCCCGATCGTGAGCTGCCCCACCTGCCGGGTCCCCGTGCACACCCAGTTCGTCTCGTTCGACCTCGTCGGGCCGATCGTCGAGGGCGGTCTGGACCCGGCCTCCGACCCCGCCTGGGCGGACTCGGGCGCGAAGTCGCCCGCGGAGTACGCGCGCTGGGCAGGCCATCTGTGCGGCGTGACCTGTCTGCGCATGGCGCTGGGCACCGACGCCCCGTCGCTGTTCGCGCTGCGGGACGGAGCGCTGGAGTACGGCGCGTACACCGAGGACGGCGACGGCGGGATCCGGGGACTGGTCTACGCCCCGTTCGCCACGTACGTACGCGAGAAGCACGGCCTGGAAGCGACGGTCCACCGCCGGCTCGCAACGGCGGAGATCCTGGACCTGCTGGACGAGGGCCGGTCCGTCATGGCGTCGGTGCACTACGCGATCCGCCATCCGGGGCGGCCCGCGCCGGGGCGCGGTGGCCACCTGGTGCTCCTGACGTCCCGCACGGCCGACGGGACGGGCGTGCACTTCCACAACCCGTCCGGCACGACCGCCGAGACCCGGACCGCGGAGCTGCAGCCGGCCGACTTCGAGCGCTTCTTCGCCGGGCGCGGGATGTCGCTGCGCGCGACGGGATGACGTGCGGGGCCCGGAACGGGAGCGGACCCGAGGGCGTAGCCGGCCCCCGGGCCCTGTGATTGCCGCCTGTACGGCACGCCGACACTTTTAAGGGTCCCGTGTCAGTCTGATGTCGCCGCGTCCTGCCTTTAGACGACCGCGGACCGAAGCTCCGCGGGCCGGAGTCGAACCGGCATCTCGACGCGCACGGGCACGGGCCCGGTCGATTCGGCGATAGGCGGCGCATGCTGAGTCTGGAGCAATAGTCTGAGATTGATCGCGGCCTGCCTCTGCCAGTTGGGCCACCCCGGCCCGCATCCGTACGGGAGGTACGGAAGTGCCGGGGGGAGGACTCGAACCTCCACCTGAACCGCGTCGTCACGACAAACTTCAGTGTCAGCTTTGCGCTCCTCGCGCACCCCGGCCGCGTCGACCGCCGCCGGGGATTCCATGGTCGGTCACCTCATCCGAAGAGGTAACCGAAGACCGCATCACCCACCCGCTGGTCCGTGACGTCCACGCCGTTGGCCTCCTCGCGGGCGAACTTGACGGCCTGCTGGAGCTTCTCCACCCGGTCGAGCAGTTCGTTGATCCGCCGCGCGGGCAGCGCCCCGGAGAACTTCACGGTCGTCCAGTAGCCGATCGGGATGTCCTCGTAGTACACCTCGACCTGCGCCGGGTGCTTCTCGGTGGCCTCCGCCTTCACGTGGTTGCGGGGTACCTTCTTCGTCCGCAGGGTCCGCACCGGCTCGGTCTTCCAGGAGTCCGTCGACGGGTCCTGTGCCCACGCCTCGGAGGCGTCGAGCACCGGGAGCTTGCGGACGAAGGTGTTGATGTCCGTGAGCTGCTTCTCCAGGAAGAGGAGATACGACACCGGCACGCCGCTCACGAGGACGCGTCCGTCGACCGAGACGTCGGCGCGGGCCCCGCAGTTCGCCCAGTCCTTCGTGGCGGTCACGTCGAAGAGCCGGGTGAGGGTCGCGGCGGTCTCCCGCAGCACGTCCTCGGCCTTGACCTGCACCAGGGTCGACTCGGGCGGCAACTGCTCGCCCTCCTCGTCCTTCGGCTGGTAGGTCCGGGAGATCCCGGCCAGCAGACCGGCCTTCTGGAGGCCGTGATGCGCCGCCGTCAGGTCCTGGTGAGCCTTGGACTTGACGCCCTTCTCCACTGCGATGATCTGATTGAGTTTCGCCACGTGCAGGAACCTAGCAACAGCAACACGGGCCGCACCAGCGGTTTTTGCCGCACTGCGGTGCACCCGGTGGGTCTGCTGCGCCCGCGCGTTCGGGTGGTTTCCGTACGACGCCCATGTCCCGCCGCCGACCGGCGGGAGCGGCTTGCCACAGTGGGCCCCAGGCGTCCCGCGCCTCTCCCGCACCTGGAACGAAGGGCCTTCCCCATGTCTCGCCTTCCCCGCTTCACCGGCGCGATGAACCCGGCCGTCCCGGGCTCCCCCGATGTCTCCCCGGGCTCCCGGAACCGGCCGCGGCGCCGGGCCGCACTCGCAGCGGCCACGGCCGGCCTCGCGGTCCTGGCCGTGGGCACACCGGTCGCGTACGCCACGCTGGGCGCAAGCTCCCCCTCGGACCCCAGGCCGGCCACGGCGGCAGCGGTGCGCGGCAAGGACTACGTCGAGACGCGGCTGTTCTTCGGCACCGAACGCCCCGACGGCGGCCAGGATGTGACCGACCGGCAGTTCCTGGACTTCGTCGACGCGGAAGTCACTCCGCGCTTCCCGAACGGGCTGACCATCCAGGACGGCCGAGGCCAGTGGCGGGACTCCAACGGGGTCATCGAGCGGGAGCGCAGCTACGAACTGACCCTGCTCTACCCGGCGTCCGAGGCCCGCGTGCGCGACCCGCAGATCGAGCGGATCCGCAACGCGTACGAGAAGGCGTACGCCCAGGACTCGGTGGCTCGACTGGAGGAGCGCACGACGGCGGATTTCTGATCCCGGACGGCGGAAGCCGTGCTGCCCGCCCGACGCGGTGATGCCCGCCCTACGCAGACCCTGAGCCGTCGGGTACTGTTCCGCGGCCGGGTGCCGGGGCACCGGACGTCGACCAGCAGGGAGCACGCCAGATGGGCACGCCCGTACGTCACTTCACCGCGACGACCGAGCAGGGGCAGGTCTTCACGGTCAACCTGGAGCGGGACTTCCGGTACGACCCGTACCGCGACTTCCTCGTCTGCACGCACTGCGACTGGTCGCCGTCGCTCCTGACGACGCGGCGGATCATCGACATGGCCGGCGAGCACCTGGAGTCCGTCCACGGCGCCGGCCGGGGGCTGGTACAGGAGGACAACGAGTCGTTCCGCAAAGCGCGGCTCATCATGCTGCCTGTCGTCGCCGTGCTGTTGATCGGTCTGCTGATCTTCCTGAACAACTGACCCGCCGGCCGGGTCAGCCGCCGCTGAGCTCCAGGAGCGCGCCCACCGGGTCCGAGTCCGGGGCGGCCCTGGGCCACCACTCGTCCTCGCCGGGGTCGGACTCGTAGCCGTACCACCGGCCGTCGTGGCCGAAGCGGAGCTGGAGCGTGCCGCCGGGGTGGGTGAGGTGGTTGCGCCACGGCTGGAAGCGCGGGAAGCCGGCCGCCGCGAGGGCCGGGCGGGCACGGTCGAACGGGCCGGCCGGCGGGTCCCACGGTGTCTCCAGGACGGCGAGCCCCTCGGGTCCGCCCTGGCGCCAGGCGGCCACCGCCCGGGCCAGATCGGTGGTGTTGCGGCCGGTCGCGGATGCCAGTTCGCGGTAGAGGGCGCGGGTGGTGGCGGTGAGTCCGGCCGTGGGGCGGGCCGCGGCCAGCCGGACCGCGTCCTGCCAGGCGGTGAGCCCGGCCAGCGGGTCGTTGCCGGTGGCCAGCAGCGCGTGGGCGCGGGCGGCCGCGTCGGTGGCGAGCTGGTCGAGGGCGAGCGGGTCCCTGGCGCCGGGGAACTCCGGGTACGAGGGCGGCTGGCCCGGTTGCCGTTCCACCGGGAAGGGGGCGGGCAGTGGCGGCAGGAAGCGGTCGGCGAACGCCTCGCGCGCCGGTACGGACGGTGCGGCGGGCGCCGCGGGCCGCTCCCGCGCGGAGTGTGCGGCGTTGCGGCGGCCCAGGTCCTCCAGGAGTTCGCGCTCGCCCCGGCCGCGGAGCAGCAGGAGGACGAACGGGTCGGTGTCCAGGAGGCGGCCCATCTGGTAGCAGAGCGCGGCCACGTGCTTGCACGGCCAGCCGTGGTCGGGGCAGGAACAGCCGGGGTCGAGGTCGTTCGCCGCGGGGAGCAGGGTGACGCCGGCGGCGGCGGCCGTGTCGGCGAGGGAGTGCGGCATCTCCTTGGCGAGCAGGGTGGCGAGATGGCCGGGGCGGGCGGCGACCGCGTCGAGGAAGGTGTCCCAGTCGGCGTCGGTGAGTGTGCGCAGCCGGAGCTCCGCGCGGTAGGGGCGGGGGCGGCTGCCGTGCACATAGGCGACGACGCGTCCCGGGGTGACGGTGACCGCGGCGACGTTCCCGCTGTCCGCGTACGCGCGTCCGCGGGCGAGCCGCGGCGCGTCCATCGAGAGGTCCTCCAGCGCCGTCACCCAGGCCCGGCCCCACCAGCTGTCCGCGAACGGCTCGTCGTCGCCGGACGTGCGCGCCGGCACGGCCTCGAAGGTCCGCCGCAGGTCGTCGGGGCCCGGGCGGGACCGGGCGGCGGGCCGCGGATCGGGGCGGCGGGCGGCCGACGCCCCGGAGCCGGGACGGGGGCTCATGACGGCCTCCGGAGCGAGACGAGGTCGGCCAGGTCGCGGTCGCTGAGCTCGGTCAACGCGGTCTCCCCGGTGCCGAGCACTGCGTCGGCCAGCGCCCGCTTGGCCAGCAGCATCTCGCCGATCCGGTCCTCGACGGTGCCCTCCGCGATCAGCCGGTGCACCTGGACCGGCTGGGTCTGCCCGATGCGGTAGGCGCGGTCCGTGGCCTGCTCCTCGACGGCCGGGTTCCACCAGCGGTCGTAGTGGATGACATGGGCGGCCCGGGTGAGGTTCAGTCCGGTGCCTGCGGCCTTGAGGGAGAGCAGGAAGACCGGCACCTCGCCGGACTGGAAGCGGTCCACCATCCGTTCCCGCTCGGGCACCGGCGTACCGCCGTGCAGGAGCTGCGAGGGGATCGCGCGCGAGGTGAGATGCGCGGAGAGCAGCCTGGCCATCGTCACGTACTGGGTGAAGATGAGCACCGAGCCGTCCTCGGCGAGGATCGTGTCGAGGAGTTCGTCGAGCAGGGCGAGCTTCCCGGAACGGCCGGCGAGGCGGGTCGGCTCCTCCTTCAGGTACTGCGCGGGGTGGTTGCAGATCTGCTTGAGGGAGGCCAGCAGCTTCATGATCAGGCCGCGCCGGGCGATGCCCTCCGAGGCCTCGATGTACGCCATGGTCTCGCGCACCGTGGCCTCGTAGAGCGTGGCCTGTTCGCGGGTGAGGAAGACGGGGTGGTCGGTCTCCGTCTTGGGCGGCAGCTCGGGTGCGATGCCGGGGTCCGACTTCTTGCGGCGCAGCAGGAAGGGCCGGACCAGCCGGGAGAGCCTCTCCACCGCCTCGTCGTTGGCGATCCCGGCAGCGGTGCCGGTGTTCTCCACGATGCGGGCGTGGCGGGCCCGGAACGCCTTGAGGGGGCCGAGCAGCCCGGGGGTGGTCCAGTCGAGCAGCGCCCAGAGCTCGGAGAGGTTGTTCTCGACGGGGGTGCCGGTCAGGGCGACCCGGGCCGGCGACGGGATGGTGCGCAGCGCCTTCGCCGTGGAGGAGTGCGGGTTCTTCACGTGCTGTGCCTCGTCAGCTACGACCAGTCCCCAGCTGTGGGCGGCCAGTTCGGCCGCGCTGGAGCGCATCGTGCCGTAGGTGGTGAGGACGAATCCGCCGTCGGGCTCGGCGAGGGTGCGGTCGGCGCCGTGGAACCGCCGGACGGGGACGCCGGGCGCGAAGCGGTTGATCTCCCGGTGCCAGTTGCCCAGCAGCGAGGCGGGGCAGATCACCAGGGTGGGCGCGGGGTGGGCGCGGTGCAGGTGGAGTGCGATGAGGGTGATCGTCTTGCCCAGGCCCATGTCGTCGGCGAGGCAGCCGCCGAGACCCAGCGACGTCATCCGGTCCAGCCAGGCCAGGCCGCGCAGCTGGTAGTCGCGGAGGGTGGCGTCGAGGCCGGGTGGCGGCGCGATGAGGGTGTCGTCCTCGACGATGCGGGCGCGCAGCGCTGCCAGCGCGCCGACCGGCACGGCCTCGACCTGCTCGCCGTCCACCTCGGCGCTGCCGGTCAGGGCGACGGCCAGCGCGTCCACCGGGTCGAGCAGCCCCAGCTCCCGTTTGCGCGCCTTGCGTACGAGAGCGGGGTCGACGACGACCCATTGGTCGCGCAGCCGCACCACGGGCCGGTGCGCTTCGGCGAGCACGTCCATTTCTGCCTCGGTCAGCTTCTGATCGCCCAGCGAGAGCTGCCAGTTGAACGCGAAGAGCTGTTCGGCGTCGAAGAAGGAGGTGCCGTCGGTGGCTGAGCCGGGGGCCGGCCGTACGACCGCCTCGGCGGTGAGGGAGCGGGCGAGCTCCCGGGGCCAGTGGACGCTCACCCCGGCGGCCGACAGCCGTGCCCCGCCGGCGCCCAGCAGCTCCTGCAACTCGTCCTCGGTGAGGGCCAGTACGTCGGGGACGGGCTGGTCCAGCAGCCGTTCCAGCGGGGCCCATACGCGGGCGGCGCGGCGCAGGGCGAGCACGGCGTCGATCCGGGAGCGCGGGCCGAAGGGCTCGCCCGCCGTGCCGTTCCACAGGGCGGCCGCGTCGACGACGTAGGTGGGGTCGGCGAGGCTGTGCACCTGGGTGATGGCGGCGCCGGCATGCCGCGCGGCGGCCGGAGTGCGGCCGCCGGTCGCGTCGTCGGCCGTACCGGCCCTGTCATCGGCGCCGGTCGTGTCGAAGAGCTCGTACGCGGACAGGTCCAGGCGAAGCGACACCCTTACGCCCGCGTCCAGTCCGGCCGCGACCTCCACCGCCCACTCCCGGGCGCCGGGCAGGTGCCTGGCCTCCCGGGCCGCGAACGGCGCCCCCATGGCGAAGGCGGCCGCGGGGGTCCGGGGCAGGGTGTCGGCCACGGCGTCGAGGAAGGAGCCGATGAGCGGCTCGGGGTCGGGGACCTGGAGGGGCGTGCGGTCCGGGAAGGGGATCGCGTAGCCCTCGGCGGGCATGGCCGCGGCGACGGCACGCAGGTGGGCGATGTCCGCGGCGTCACGCGGTCCGGCCCGCCAGGCGTCGTGGTCGTCGGCCGTCAACCCGGGAAGCATCCGGCCGCGGGACACCAGGTGCAGCGCGTGCAGGGTGGCGGCACCCCAGCAACGGGTGGCGGGGTGGGCGGACCGCTGGTGGCGGGCACGGGCCAGCAGGGGCACGGCCTCGGCCACCGGGAGCAGCAGGGCCGGCACGGTGCTCCGGCGGACGTCCCCCTGCTCGCCGTGGTGCCGGACGACCGTGATCTCGGAGGTCCGCACGCCCGAGCCGTCCGCCTCGGCGGGTCCGGCGGTGCCTGCCGGGCCCGCGGCGCCGGGCCCCCACAGGTCGCCCGGCTCGGGCAGCGGGTGCCCTTCCGGGTCCCAGAACGCGATACGCCCCTCTCGCGGGAGCGCGGCGGGCAGGAAGACCGCGGCACAGCGCAGCAGGCGGCCGACGGCCGCGTCCTGCGGCGGCGGTGCGATGGCCACCGGCTCCTCCCCTTCCCGTCCGGGCCCGCTCATGGGCCCTTGTGTTCTCACGTCCCCGGTCTTCCTGCCTGGTCAGCCCGGCAGGACGGAAACCCTCTGACTCGCGAGTCTAGGCGGGGGCACTGACAGCGGACCGGCCGCCGCCGTGCCCGCAGCTCGTACGGGGTCGGGCAGCGACCGGAGAATCGTGACCGGGGCAATGGCCGGCAGGCGGTCGGGCCGGCCCATGGCGAGCGGTGGAGCGGTGCCCGGCGAGTGACCGGGTCCGCGCCCGGCGCGTGGCCGCCGAGTGGGCGCCCATCGCGTGGCCGCCGAGTCGGTTCCCGGCACGTGACCGGGCCTGCGCCCGTCGCGTGACCCGGGCTGCGCCCCAGCAGGCGGTCGGGTCGCTGTCCGGCAAGCGACCGGCTCCGCCTGGCAGGCGGGAGGGTCGGTGCCTGGCGAGCGGCCGGGTCAGTGCCTGGCGCGTGACGGGGTCAGTGCCTGGCGAGCGGCTTCGAGCCGGTGGGACGGGGCCTCCCGGAAGCCGGGGCCGACTTCGTCGGCGCGGCGGGGCGCAGGCGCCCGGGGCCCGGGGCCGGCGGCTCGGAGGGGGCGGGCGGGGCGGGCTCCGCCGGCCCGCTCGACGCCTCCGGTCCACGGTCGCCGGGGTGCTGGTCCGGTGCACGGTCCACGGACTGCGGCACCGGCTGGTCGGGGTCGGCCTGTTGCTGCTGCTGAACAAGCTGCTGGGCCGAATGCTGCTGAGCGGGCTGCTTCTGAGCGGGCTGTTGCTGTTGTTGCTGCTGCTGCGCGATCTGCTGCTGTTGCTGCGCCGGCTGCTGGGCCCGTTCCAGGAAACGGAGCAGCTCCACCGGGAACGGCAGCACCAGGGTGGAGTTCTTCTCCGCCGCCACCGCCACCACGGTCTGCAGCAGCCTCAGCTGCAACGCGGCAGGCTGGGAGGACATCTCCGATGCCGCCTCGGCCAGCTTCTTGGACGCCTGGAGTTCCGCGTCCGCGTTGATGACACGGGCGCGCCGCTCACGGTCGGCCTCCGCCTGGCGGGCCATGGAGCGTTTCATCGTCTCCGGCAGCGAGACATCCTTGATCTCGACCCGGTCGATCTGCACACCCCACCCGACCGCGGGGCTGTCGATCATCAGCTCCAGGCCCTGGTTGAGCTTCTCCCTGTTGGAGAGCAGATCGTCCAGATCGCTCTTGCCGATGATCGAACGCAACGACGTCTGCGCCATCTGCGAGACGGCGAACCGGTAGTCCTCCACCTCCACGACCGCACTCGCCGCGTCGACCACCTTGAAGTAGATGACCGCGTCCACGCGCACGGTGACGTTGTCCCGGGTGATCCCGTCCTGCGCCGGCACGGGCATGGTCACGATCTGCATGTTGACCTTGCGCAACCGCTCGACGCCGGGCAGCACCATGGTGAATCCGGGCCCGCGTATGTCGTTGCGGAGCCGGCCGAGTCTGAGCACCACGCCCCGTTCGTACTGCTTGACGACCCGGGCGGCCGCCGCCGTGTACACGGCACCCGCCGATACTGCCGCAACCACTGCGATCAAGAGCTCCTGGACCATGACGGCCCCCTGCCATCCGGAAGTACCGGAACATCTACCTCACGCCACAATCAGCGCTATTACCACGTTATGCCCCCTTTGAACAGCGGGCGAACCCCGGCCCGTCCTCCCGTCCCCCGCCCGGCCGCATCCCGGATGCCGCGCCCGCCGTGAGCGGGCAGGGTGACCAGCGTCAGCACGTCCCCCGTGGCGTACGGGGTGGCGTGACGGAGTGCGTACGGATGAGCCGGACGAGACAGACGAGGACCCGCCCATGCCCGTGATCGACCATCGACGCCGCCGTCTCGGCATCGCCGCCGGGACCGCGCTCCTGACCCTCACCGTCGCAGGCTGTTCGGGCCTCGGCCGGACCGCTGTGGGTCCGGTCATCTACACCACCGAACGGGACGCCGTGGTCCTGGTGAACAGTCCCTCCGTGAAGGGATGCCACCGGCTCGCACCCGCGGGCGCCAACGAAGTCGTCAACGACACCCTGATCGACATCATCCTGTACCGCACGAGGGACTGCACCGGCCCGGGAACGACGTATCTCGCGACCACGCTCTCCGACGTCAACGCGGCCAGCGCGCTGCCCTGGCGCAGCTTCAGCACCGTCCACTGACCCGCCCCGCCGGGCCCTCAGGTCCGCCGGGCCCTCAGGCCCGCCGGCCCCTGAGGTCCCCCGGGCCCGGCCGCCGCGGGAGCCCGGCGCCACCGGGTGCCCGCACCCGCCTCAGGCGCCGCGGCGGACGTGAGCGATCAGTGCGGCCGTTCCGGCCCGGCGGTCCCGGGCGATCAGGACCATCACCACGATGAGCACCGCGGGCATGACCGCGTTCGGCGGGTCGAGCAGTGCCAGCTGGACGATCGACGCCCCTGCCAGCAGTCCGCAGAAGGCGATGGCCGCCACCCCGGCGAGGACCGGGACCAGCAGCGCGATCGCCCCGGCCGTCTCCAGCCCGCCGATGGCGTACATCGCACCGTGGCTCCAGCCCATCCGGCCGAAGGACTCGACGGCGGACTCATGGGCGATCAGTTTGGCGATCCCGCTGAAGCCCAGGAAGAGGGCGAGGACGTACCGCGCCGCACTCAGCGCGACGGCGCCCCGGCCACGGGTGCCGGCGGCGGCAGTGGCAGCGGCAGGGCGGGAAGCGGCGCCTGCGGCGGCAGCAGGGGAAGCAGGGGAAGCAGGGGCGGAGGCGGCGGGCGTGGCTGCGGACGTCGTGACATCGGACATGGCGGTCTCCTCGGGGAAGCGGTGCGCGGTGTCGCTCACACAAGGTCAGACCGGCTCCCGGACGACAACTCATCGCTCCGCCGCCCGCTGATTCACCCCGCCGCCGCTGACTCGCTCCGCCGCCCGCTGATCCGCCCCGCCTCCCGGTTACCCGGCCACGGCCCGCACCCAGACGCCATCGTCCGTGAGATAGCGGTCCACCCGCAGCCCTGCCGCCTCCAGATGGCCCTCGAACTGCTCCTTCGACAGCGGCCGCGCGAGGAACGTCTGCGACCACCGCGCGTCGTCGAAGTCGTACTCGGCGCGCACCGAATGCACCCCGTCCCCGACCGGTTCCGAGGAGACGATCCGGGTCGTGTACCCGGCCGGATGGACGCGCTCGCGCGGCAGTTCCGTGTGGTAGCCCTCTCCCTCGCGCTGGATGAGCACCACTCCGCCGTCGCGCACGTATCTCCGGCAGGTCCGCAACAGCCCGTCCCGCACCCGGTGGTCGCCCGCATGCACCAGGAAGGACGCGAGCATGACCACGTCGAAGGTCTCGTCACCGAGGTCCAGGGACTCGATGGGGCTCTGCACCGTCCGTGCGCCGCGCACCTTTTCCAGCATCTGCGCCGACTCGTCCACCGCCGTGACGTCGAAGCCGCGGTCGACCAGCGGGTGCGTCACCCGGCCCGCTCCGCAGCCCAGTTCGAGAATGCCCGATCCGGCGGGTACGGACGCGGCGATGACGTCCGGTTCGTCACCGACGGCGAGGCGGGTGTACAGCTCGACCGCGCACCCGTCCGGGGTGATCGCGCCGGGACCCGTCCCGGAATATCCCTCACGTACCACTCGTCCACTCATACCCGGCGAACGAACGGTCCGCACCCGCCGTTCCCTGGCTCACACCGAACGGCGCGCCACCAGGGCCGCGTTGAGGTGCTGCAGGTCCGTGGGGCGGGCCGGTGAAAGGCCGGTCAGACGGCCGATGCGGCGGATGCGGTAGTCGACGGTGTTCGGGTGTACATGCAGCGCTGCCGCCGCCGCCCTGCGGTCCAGGCCGTGGGCGAGGTAGGTCTCCAGCGTGTGCAGCAGTTCCGGTTTCGCCTCCAGTGGCTGGAGCAGCCGCGCCAGCCCGTTCAGGGCCGCGCTCGGTCTGCTCAGCTGGTACTCCAGCAGGACGTCGGACAGCCGGTACAGGCCGGCGGGCCGTCCGGTGCGGGCGACGAGGTCGACGATCTCGGCGTTGCGGGCCACGGCGGCCGGCACCGCCGCCGGTTCCGTGGTCTCCGCGGCCGCGACGACCGGGACACCCGCGGCCCGGGTGGCTTCGGCGATGAGGTCGCACAGACCGCCCGGCCCGCTCCACGGCGGCGGCTCGGCGACGGGCAGCAGGACCGTGCCGCCGGTCTCGTCGAGGGCGGTCAGCGCGGGCGTACCGGCGAACCGGTCCAGGGCCGTGCGGATCCGGCGGATCTTGCGGCGGGCCGCCACCCTTGTACCGGGGCCCGGCGCCTGGCCCACCTCGTCGTCGTGCCGGCCGAGTGCGAGGGTCATCGTCAGGTACCGGGCGGCCGGGCGCAGCCCGGTACGCCGGGTGAAGCGGTCCAGGTCCTCGCCCGTCAGCAGGGCAGCCATCAGGGCGTGCCGGCCGCCGTGTTCCTGACTGTCCAGGATCTGCCGGGCCTCCAGATAGGCCCCGCTCACCGCGGAGGTCAGCTGCTGCTGGAGAACCATGATGTGGTTCATGATCTCCAGCACGGCAGGCAGGTCTCCGGGTACGGCGTCCCGGGCGGTCTCCTCCCAGCACATCCCGATGCCCACCTGGTACGCGGTGAGGATGGCGTCCAACGGCACGCCCTCCTCGGCCCGCTGGGCAGCCGAGTCCCGCTGCTGGGCCAGTTCGGCGTCGGTGGCGGGTCTGCGGTGTTCGACGACGTCGGCGAAGAGCCGCAGATTGTGCTGCACGATGTCCGCGATGTCGCCCGCGATCTCCTCGTGCGGCAGTTCCGCGTAGACCGGCAGATCGCTGAGCAGCCGGGCGACGACGCGGGCGGTCAGGGCGGGGGCACGGGCCCGCAACTGGGCCGCCACCGGACGGCCGCCGATGCACAGCGGCCGCCGCGTATCGGCTCGCCGGTCCACGCTTCCGCCCGTCACAGCAACACGCCCTTTGTCATGCGTCACAAAAGCCCCCGCGGAAGTCTGCGTTACCCACCAGTTAAACGACGGCGTTCGAGTCTGCATGATGACCGGCGACACCCGCCATGCCCCCACCTCGCCCCACCATCGGAGGTCGCCGTGAACTCGCCCCGCAACAAAGCATTCTGTCGGACCGTCAGAGCATCCGTGACTGCGTTCGCACTGGCCGGACTGGCCATCGGAACGGGCGCTTCCGGCGCCTCGGCGGCGGGTGACGACACCACGTCGTACGTCGCGCTCGGCGACTCGATGGCCTCCGGGCCCCTCATCCCGGACATCACGGGCCCGGTGGCCTGCGGCCGTTCCACGCACAACTACGCACACGAGCTGGCCGCGAGCATCGGCGCCTCGCTGCACGACGTCACCTGCAGCGGGGCCAAGTCCAAGCACATGACGGAGAAGCAGTCGCTCTCGCTGCTCGACATCCCGATGGGATCGGCGCCGCCCCAGTTCGAAGCCCTGCGCGCGGACACCGACCTGGTGACCCTGACGATCGGGGGGAACGACGCCGGTCTGGTCGGCATCGCACAGGACTGCATGACGCTCGACCCGACCGCCACCCCGTGCAAGGACAAGCTCACCGAGGGCGGGGTGGACCAGGTGGCACAGCGCATCGCGGAGTTCGCGCCCCGGCTGGCCGCCGTACTGGACGGGATCCACCAGCGTTCGCCGCAGGCCCGCGTGATCGTCACGGGCTACGGGCTCTACATCAAGCCGGGCGGCTGCTGGCCGCTGCAGCCCGTGCTCCCGGTGGACGCCGACTTCCTCCAGGGCAGCGTCGACCGGATGAACACGGTGATCGCCGAGCAGAGCGCCGCCCACGGCGCCGAGTACGTCGACGTCGCCGCCCCCAGCAAGGGCCACGACGCCTGCCAGGCCCCCTCCGACAAGTGGGTCGAGGGGTACGTGCCGACCGCGGCTGCCGCCCCGCTGCACCCCAACCGGCAGGGCGAGGCGGCCTACGCCCGCATCATCGGCGCACACCTCCAGGGGAGCTGACCCGTGCGGCAGCGGGTACTCCACGGCCTGCTCGCGGCGGCGCTCGGCGCAGCCGCCCTCCTCGCCCCGCCCGCCCAGGCGGCTCCGGCGGGCCACCCGACCGAGGGGGGCTGCGATCCGCTGGCGGTCGTCGAGTGCCTGCTGCCGTTCCCCAACGACTGGTACACCCGGCCGGACCCGGACACCGACACGGGCCGCCGGGTGGACTTCGGCACCACCGTGCTGCCCCGCGCCACGACCGGACTGCCCATCGACCCGGCCGCCTGGAACCGGTCCGACGGCTTCTCCCCCGGCTCCGCTCTCATCGCCCAGGTGCCGGACCTGGACCCGGCGGCCACCGGTGCGGCGCCGCTCACCGACATCGGCCGCTCCCTCGACCGGGACGCCCCGGTCGTACTCCTGGACACCACGACCGGTGAGCGGTGGCCGTACTGGGCCGAGCTCGACGCCAACGCCGCGGACCCCGGGCGCCAGGCACTGCTGATCCACCCAGCCCGCAATTTCCGCGACGGCCACCACTACGCCGTGGCCCTGCGCCACCTCAAGGACGGCGCCGGCCGCACGATCCC
The DNA here is from genome assembly GCF_040295435.1 of Streptomyces sp. NPDC002809. Lineage (NCBI taxonomy): Bacteria > Bacillati > Actinomycetota > Actinomycetes > Kitasatosporales > Streptomycetaceae > Streptomyces > Streptomyces sp. NPDC002809. The sequence goes on along the minus strand of NZ_JBEOVJ010000002.1, from coordinate 151,513 downwards.
GGCGGCCGCCCCGTTCGCCGCCGTCGCCGGCAAGCGGCTCCCCGCCCACGATCCGCTGCGCGCCCGGCAGGACCGGCTCCGCCCCGCCCTCACAGCCCTGCGCAGGGCCGGGGTCACGACCGAAGGGCTCCACCTGGCGTGGGACTTCACCGTCGCCTCCACGCGCAGCCTCACCGGCGACCTCTTCACCATCCGCGACGACGCCTTCCGCCGCCTCGGCAACCGGTCTCCCGGCTTCACCGTCACCGGTGTCACCGACTTCACCGCCGCCCAGGACGCCCGGATCGCCCGCGAGGTCACCGGGCAGATCACCGTACCCAGCTATCTCAGCCTGCCGGGAGGCCCTCCCGGCTCCGCCCTGAACCGAGACCGCGACGGCGTACCTCGCCGGCTCCCCCTCAACACCCAGCTCGCCACGTTCCGTTGCGAGATCCCCCGCTCGGCATTCCTCACGCCCTCCCGTCCCTCCCTCTACGGACACGGACTGCTGGGCTCCCGCTCCGAGGTCGGCGCGGGCAACGTCAAGGACATGGCGGCCGAGCACAACTTCACTTTCTGCTCCACGGACTGGGCCGGCATGGCCAAGGAGGACATCCCCGTCGTCCTCGGCGCACTCGCCGACCCGAACCTCTTCCCGGCCGTTCCCGAGCGCAGCGAACAGGGCATGCTGAACGCCCTGTTCCTCGGCCGCGCCCTGATCCACTCCAAGGGTCTGGGCAGCGACGCCGCGTTCCGCACCGCCGAGGGCCGTCCGCTCGTCGACACCCGGCACGGCCTCGCGTACGACGGGAACAGCCAGGGCGGCATCCTCGGCGGCGCCCTGGTCGCCGCCTCGCCCGACATCCGGCGCGGGGTCCTGGGCGTCACCGCCATGAACTACGGGCTGCTCCTGAACCGGAGCGCCGACTTCGCACCGTTCCAGCAGGTCCTGGACGTGGCCTACCCGGACAGGCTGGACCAGCAGCTCGTCCTCCAGCTGTTCCAGATGGTGTGGGACCGCGGCGAGACGAACGCGTACGCGAACCACCTCACCGATCACCACCAGGTGCTGATGCACATCGCCTACGGGGACCACCAGGTCGCGAACGCGGCGGCCGACGTGGAGGCGCGCACGATCGGTGCCCGTCTGCTGTCCCCCGCGGTCGCCGCCGGCCGGAGCCCGGACACCGCCCCGTACTGGGGCATCCGACGCATCACCTCCGCACAACTGCCCTACCGGGGCTCGGCCATGACCGTCTGGGACAGCGGCACCCCCACGCCCCCGCTCACCAACACCCCACCCACCGGGCCCGCTTACGGCCACGACCCGCACGAGGATCCCCGCAACTCGCCCGCCGCACGTCAGCAGAAGGCCACCTTCCTGACCACCGGCCGTGTCATCAATGTCTGCGGCACCACCCCGTGCACCGCCACACCGACCTCCTGACGCCCCCTCCCCGCCGGGCACGACCTCCCGCGGGGGACAGACAAGGAGCACCATGCGTACGCACCGCATAGCCGGAGCCGCCGTCGCGGCCGCCCTCCTCGCCGGTACGGCACTGACCCCGTCCGCGCTCGCCGCACCGACCGCCGCATCGGCCTCCGCGCAGGCCGCGGTCCCCTTCACCTCCGCCGGCGCCGTGCGCGCCGCCGACGGCGGTCACGCCGTCTCCTGGGCCTCGCCCGCCGCTTCGGTGACCGTCACCGCCGTCACCTCCCCCGACGCCACCACCGGCATCGCCCTCGGCACGGCCCCCGGCACCGGCTCGCTGACCGTCCCGGCCGGAACGCTCCCGGAGGCCGGGCGCTGGTACTTCCGGCTCGTCCCGGACGGTGGCAGCGCCCTCGTGGTCGCCGACCGCTCCCTCGGGCTGGCTTCCGCCCGCAACTTCCGCGACATCGGCGGCTACCGCACCACGGACGGGCGCTGGGTGCGCTCCGGCCTGGTCTACCGCTCCAACAAGCTGAACAGCCTCACCGATGCCGAGCAGCAGCGGTTGGTCTCCCAGCGCCTCACGCTCGACGTGGACCTGCGCAACGTCCAGGAGCGCAAGGACGACCCGGACCGGCTGCCCGCAGGCGTGGCGTACCAGGTCGCCGACGTCGTCTCGCTCAGCCACGGCATCCGTTTCCACGACTCGGCCCTGATGACGCTGGCCGAGGCCATCGCGGCCGGTCTCTTCTCCGGCTCGTCCGACCTTGGCCAGTCCATCGGCTACCCGTTCATGGTCAACTTCGTCGGCGCCGACTACGCGTTCCACGACCTGGTCACCGCCGTCGCCACGAACAGCTCGGGCGCCACGGTCTTCCACTGCAGCGCCGGCAAGGACCGCACCGGCTGGGGCACCGCCGTCCTGCTCACCCTGCTCGGCGTCCCACGGGCCACCGTCGAGGCGGACTTCCTCGCCAGCAACCAGTACACCGGCGACCCGAAGGCCGTCGAACTGAGCTGGCTGCGCGCGGCGTTCGCCGAGGTCGATCACATCTACGGCGACTTCGACACGTACGTGCGCGAGGGGCTGAAGCTCGACGCGGCGACCGTGGAGACCCTGCGCGCCAAAATGCTGACCGGCTGACCGGACCGCCCGGTCAGCACACCGGGTACCGGCCGGGCGGCCACGCCACCGGCTGCTCGAACTCCAGGGACAGGTCGTCGGCCATCTCCGCGATCACGGCCCGGCCCTCGGTGAGCACCAGCCACGACGACGGGAGCCGTGCGTCGCCGTGGCGGGTGCCGAGCAGGTTGCCGCAGACCGCCCCGGTGGAGTCGCTGTCGCCCGAGTGGTTGACCGAGAGCAGCAGCGACTCGCCGACCTGGCCGGCCTCCGGCAGGGCCAGGGCGCAGTACACGGCGATGGCCAGGGCCTCCTCGGCCACCCAGCCGGCACCGAGCGACTCCACCTTCTCGGCGCTCGGAGCACCCTGCGCGGCCAGCTCGACGGCGCCGCGCAGGGCGGCGGTCGTCTCCTCGTGGCCGGGGTGGCGGGCCAGCAGGTCCATGGCCCGCAGGACGGAACCCGGCAGGGAGTCGCCCTCCAGCAGATGCGCGACGATCGCCGCGAGCGCGCCGGCGGCGTAGGCGCCGGTGGGGTGGCCGTGGGTGATCTGCGCACAGCGGGCGGCGAGCGCGAAGCCCCGGGCCGGGTCCTGCCCGGTGAGTCCGAAGGGTGCGGAGCGCATGACCGTGCCACAGCCCTTGGACTGCGTGTTCACGGGGCCCGGCACTCCGAGCGGGCCCCGCGGGTCGGGGGTGTGGCCGGACGTGAGGCCGGTCAGACAGGCGTTTCCGGGGGCCCGGCGCGCGTACAGCCAGGGCTGCTGCCTGAGCCACCCGCTGCGTACGGGGTGCTGCTCGTCACCGGCCGGGGGCGCGGGATGGATCTGGGTGTCCAGCCAGCGCAGGTACGCGTGCTTGATGAGGGCCGTCTCGGCGCCGGGGATGCCCCCGGACATGGCCCGGGAATGCGCCCTGATCAGCCCCTCGGCCGTGAAGAGGGTCATCTGGGTGTCGTCCGTGACGCGTCCGACGACCCCGTCCTCGTCGGCGGTGAGGCCCTGTACGCCCCGGTCCCCGTGCGCCCGGCGGATACCGGCGAGCGACAGGAACTCCACCGGGTTGCCCAGAGCGTCCCCGATCGCCCCGCCCAGCAGACACCCGCGGACCCGGGACCTGCGGACCGCGGCGTCCCCCCGTGCTGTGCCGTTCACGGCCGTCCCCCACTCTCTTCCGTCGGAGCACCGCACTCGTGTCGTCGCGGGTCCATGCTGGTAGGAGAGGCGATGGCCATGCGTACCGGTAGTGAACCGACGACTGCCCGCAGTTCTCTGCGGATGCGGCTCTGGCTGAGTCTATGGGGCCTGGCCTGGGCCGTCTTCGGCGTGGCGGCGTTCACCTGGACCGGCAGGCCGGGGTGGGCGGCGGCCTGCGGGGTGCTCCTCGTGCTGGTCCTGGTGGATCTGGCGGTGATCGTCCACCACCTGCATCAGGGCCCCCCCTACCAGCCGGGCCGCACCATCCCGCCGTACGAACCCGATCACGGCGGGCGGGGACGGTACGGGCACTGAGACGCGGAGGTCTCAGCCCTCCGCGTCGAAGCGGGCCGCCTTCAGGTACTCCGGGTTCGGGTCCAGTGCGGCCGCCAGCCGGAAGTGGCGCGTGGCCCGCTCCGGATGACCGGAGCGCTCGAAGGTGCGGGCGAGGGCGAAGTGCGCGAACGCGTTGTCCGGCTCCCGCTCCAGAACGAGCTCGAACTCCAGCTCGGCGGGCCGCAGTTGGGCCGCAGCGAAGAAGGCCCTGGCGCGCAGCAGCCGGGCTGCGGTGTTCTCCGGGTGGGCGGCGATCACCGAGTCGAGCAGCTGCACCGCGCCCCGGGGGTCGCGCGCCGCCAGCAGCTGCTCGGCCGCGCGGAAGTCGATGACGTGTGTTTCGGGGTTCCTCTCGGGCACAGTCGCATCCTTCCCTCGTTCACCGTCGGATGAACGTCTGCCCGGCTGCCGGTGTTCCGGCCCGGGATCAGCCGGCCTCGGCTCGCCGGGTCAGCTCCGCCCAGACCGAGCGGACCTGCGGTTCCAGTGCGTCGATCGGCCCGTCGTTGTCGATGACCAGGTCGGCCACCGCGCGCCGCTGTTCGCGGGTGGCCTGCGCGGCCATTCTGGCGCGCGCCTCCTGCTCCGTCATCCCGCGCAGCCGCACGAGGCGGTCGAGCTGGGTCTCCGGCGCCGCGTCGACCACCACGACCAGGTCGTAGAGGGGGGCGAGGCCGTTCTCGGTGAGGAGGGGGACGTCGTGGACGACCACGGAATCGGGGCCCGCGGCGCGCTCCAGCTCGGCGGAGCGGGCGCCGACCAGCGGGTGGACGATCGCGTTCAGGGCGGCGAGGCGCTCGCTGTCGGCGAAGACGATCGAGCCGAGCTTCGGCCGGTCCAGCGTGCCCTCGGAGGTGAGGATGCCGGTGCCGAACGCCTCGACGACGGCGTCGAGCCCGGGCGTGCCGGGCTCGACGACCTCGCGGGCGATCCGGTCGGCGTCGATGAGGACCGCTCCGTAGCCGGCGAGCATCCGGGACACTTCGCTCTTGCCGGCGCCGATACCACCGGTCAGGCCCACTTTCAGCATGGGCGGCAGCCTAGTGCCCTGCCCGTGGCGCTGCGGAAAGCGGGTCCGGCCGAGGTCAGCCGTCGCCTTCACGCTCGGCCAGGAACCGCTCGAATTCGAGGCCGATCTCGTCGGCGGACGGGAGGTCCACCGGCTCGGCGACCAGATTGCCGCGGGTCTCGGAACCGGCGATCGCGTCGTACTGGTGCTCAAGTCCCTCGACCAGCGAGACGAGTTCCTCGTCGCCCTGGTCGATCTGGCGGTCGATCTCCGTCTGGGTCCGGTGCGCCTCGGTGCGCAGGGAGTGGGCGACGGTCGGCAGGACCAGTCCGGTTGCCGCCGTGATCGACTCCAGCGCGGTGAGCGCGGCGTCCGGGTAGGCGGAGCGGGCGACGTAGTGCGGAACGTGGGCGGCGACACCGAGGACGTCGTGTCCGGCTTCCATCAGCCGGTACTCGACGAGGGCGGCGGCGGAACCGGGCACCTGCGCCTCGTCGAACGGACTGCGGTGACCCGGCATGAGGTCGGTGCGGTTGCCGTGCGGGGTGACGCCGACCGGGCGGGTGTGCGGAACGCCCATCGGGATGCCGTGGAAGGTGACGGCGAGACGGACGCCGAGCCGCTCGACGATCTGCTCGACGGCCTTGGCGAACCGCTCCCACTCCACGTCGGGCTCGGGGCCGGACAGCAGCAGGAAGGGCGCCCCGGTGGCGTCCTGGACCACGCGGACGTCCAGCGTCGGGGTCTCGTACGCCGACCAGCGGTCACGCTTGAACGTCAGCAGCGGCCGCCGTGCGCGGTAGTCGACGAGGCGGTCGTGGTCGAAGCGGGCCACGACCTGGTGGGGCAGCGATTCGAGCAGTCCGTCGACGATCTGCTCACCGGTCTCACCCGCGTCGATGTATCCCTCGAAGTGGTAGAGCATGACCAGGCCGGCCGACTCCTGGGCGAGCGCCATGTCGACGACAGCCAGGCCCTTCGGCTCCCATTCGTACAAACTCTGCGGATCAAGCACGGTTACCGCTCCTCCTTGTGTTCCTGAAGAAGAACGTCCCGGGGGGCACGGGCATTCCCGCCCGCGCCCCTTCACATGGTGTTTACCCAAGTACCCGCGTATGCAGTGCCGTGACCGCCTTCCGTGCGGAGGTGAACGCTCCGTGCTGCCAGGCGTCCGCGTAGCTCAGGTGGTCACCGGCGAAGTAGACCCGCCCCGCTGCCTGGTTGAGCGGTGCGAAGACCGGGGCGTCGGGGCCGCCCGGCAGGGAGTGCCAGGAGGCCTCCAGGTACGGGGTCTGCCGCCAGTGGTGGGAGAACGACGTGGCGAGTTCCGTACGGTACTTCTCCCCGTGGATCTTCACGCCCTGCGCGACGGCCCGCGCCTCCCGCTCGCGCGGGGTGAGGGCTGCGTACGCGTCGGCGTTGGAGCCGGTGTTGTAGTACCCGATGAGGGTGCCGCGCCGGCCCTGGTGGCCGTAGGACGGATACCAGATGTGGGCGAGATCCATGTCCGTCTCCGTGATGCCGCCGTAGATCCGGTGGTCGCTCTCCCACCAGCGGCTCCTGTACTCCAGCCCGATCTTCCCGGCCGAGGACGGCTTGCAGGCCTCCAGTGCGGTCTGGACGGCCGGGCCGAGGTTGTGGGCGGTCTTGGCGAGGATGTTGGGCGGCAGGGCGGCGACGCAGTAGTCCGCCTCGATGCTGCGGGTGTGCCCGGACTGCGTGTAGGTGACGGTGACGCCGTGGGCGGTGTCGGTGATCTCCGTGACGGCCGCGCCGGTGCGGATCCTGCGCTCGCCTATGGCCCTGGTGAGCGCGGCGGGTATCCGGTCCATGCCACCGACGGGCTGGAACATCAGCATCGCCTGGTCGTACTCGAACTCGAAGGCGAAGTAGCGCCCGACGCCGCTGGCGAAGACCTCGGAGGCGGAGGGGACGGAGCCCAGTTCCTCGCCGGGGGTGCCGGCGGCCGCGGGGTCGACGCGGTAGCCGCGCCGGGGGCTGCCGGTGTAGTCGAGGGTGTCGCCGATGTCGCCGAAGTCCTTGAGGAAGTCGAGCAGCCGCTCCTGGTCGTCGGCGGTGATCTGCCGGTCGAGGGCTCCGTTGTCGGTGGCCTTGGAGAGGAGCTCGGCCACGTAGCCGTACACATCCGCCTTGGCGGTGCGGTAGCGCGTCGGGGCCTTCATGCCCGACTTCTCGTTGTAGATATAGGCATTGGCATTCACATTGGTGAACACCTCGATGGGAACGCCGAGTTCGCGACAGTAGTCGAGGGTGACCATCCACTGCGGAATCCGGCCAGGTCCGGCGTTCATGTACTGCCCGTCGGAGAACCGTGCCGTCTGCTTGACGCCGTGGATGTCGGTGGTGGAATCCCCGCCGCGCACGGTGAGGTTGCGGCCGCCCGTGCGGCTGCGGGCCTCCAGGACCGTGCAGTCGTAGCCCGCCTTGCCGAGCTCGTAGGCGGTGGCGAGACCGGCGATGCCGCCTCCCACGACCACCACCTTGGCGGCGGCCCCGCCCTTCAGGTTGAAGTCGCCCTCACTGGGGGCGCGGAAGGCCGGTTCGCGGCTTGCGGCCTGGGCGGTGGGGGCGAGTCCGAGCGCCCCCATGGTGGCGAACATCGCGCCCGCCCCGCCGGAGAGCCCGACGTTGCGGAGAAAGGTGCGGCGGCTCGCGCCCGGCATCGCGGGCGAGTGGTGCGAAGCGTGAGTCATGTCCCGGCTCCCCTTCGGATCTTGAGGTTGCGGGGATCCTGACAAGGGTGTGTTACGGGCCATCAGTTACTCGTGTATCCCGCACGTTTCCCTGTGTTCACCTACCTCACCACCACCGCGAGCAATGGTCCAGACCTTGACATGTCCCGACCCCGTCCCTACCGTCACTGGGCAGAAAGTTCAGACACTCGCCCCACATTCATGTACGAGAACGCCCTGAACCCTTCACGGGAAGGCACCCCCATGCGCACCCGCACGCTGTTCCCCGCCCTGCTGGCCACCGCCCTCGCCACCGGCGGCCTGACCCTCGCCACCGCCGCCACGGCCGGCGCCGCGACGGTCATCGAGGTGAGCACCGCCGCCCAGCTGAAGTCGGCGCTCACGGCGGTCACCCCCGGCGGCACGATCCACCTCGCGGACGGCACGTACACCGGCAACTTCAAGGCACTCGTCCCCGGCACCGCATCGGCACGCATCACCCTGACCGGCTCCGCCGGGGCGGTCCTCACGGCCGGCGGCGGTTACGGTCTCCATCTCAACGGCGCCTCGTACTGGACCGTGCGGGGCGTCACCGTCACCGGCGGCCAGAAGGGCATCATGGCCGACGGTGCCAACGGCGTCGTGATCGACTCGGTGACCGTGCACGACCTCGACATGGAGGGCGTCCACTTCCGCAAGTCCAGCAGCGACGGCGTCATCCGGAACTCAAGGATCTACGACACCGGGCACGACGGACGCGGCATGGGCGAGGGCGTCTACGTCGGCACCGCGGGCGACCTGTCCGACAGGAGCGACCGGGTACAGATCCTGGACAACACGATCGGGCCGGGCGTCGGCGGCGAGAACGTCGACATCAAGGAAGGCACCACCGGTGCGCGCATCGTCGGCAACACCTTCGACGGCAGCGGGCTGACCGGCGCCAACTACGACGACTCCTGGGTCGACGTGAAGGGCAACGACGTCCTGGTCGAGGGCAACCACGGCTCCCGTACGACCAACAACGGCTACGAGACCCACACCCAGCAGAGCGGATGGGGCTGCGGGACCGTCTTCAAGGACAACACCTCGGACCTGTCCGGCGCGACAGGCGACAAACGGCTCGCGGTCAACGTCACCAACCACGGAGCGAGCTGCCCCACCACCGTCTACGCGAGCAACACGGTGACCGGCGGCAACGGCCTGACCAACATCACCGTCACCCCGTAGGAATCCCGCAGGAATCCCGCGGAAGTCCAAGTCCCCGCAGGAATCCCGTAGAAGTCCGCAGGAACCCCGCAGGGATCCCGTCGCGGAAAACGAGTGAGGCCCGCTCCCCGAAGGGAGCGGGCCTCACTGTCATCTACTTACTGCAGCCGATGACCGGCCGGAAGGTCGGAGCGTCAGCTCTGGCCGCCCGCCAGCTTCTCGCGCAGGGCAGCCAGGGCCTCGTCCGACGCCAGGGCGCCGGAGTTGTCCGCGGACTCCGAGGAGTACGAGCCGCCGCCACCGCTGCCGCCAGAGGCAGCCGGAGCGCTGCCGGCCGGGGCAGCAGCGCCCTCGGCAGCAGCGGCCTCGTCGGCCTCGCGGGACTTGATGACCTGGGCCTGGTGCTGCTCGAAGCGCGTCTGCGCCTCGGCGTACTGGGTCTCCCAGACCTCGCGCTGAGCCTCGAAGCCCTCGAGCCAGTCGTTGGTCTCGGGGTCGAAGCCCTCGGGGTAGATGTAGTTGCCCTGGTCGTCGTACGACGCGGCCATGCCGTACAGCGTCGGGTCGAACTCGACCGAGGCCGGGTCGCCACCGAAGGACTCGTTGGCCTGCTTCAGCGAGAGGCTGATGCGACGACGCTCGAGGTCGATGTCGATGACCTTGACGAAGATCTCGTCGTTGACCTGGACGACCTGCTCCGGGATCTCCACGTGGCGCTCGGCCAGCTCGGAGATGTGGACCAGGCCCTCGATGCCCTCGTCGACGCGCACGAACGCACCGAACGGAACGAGCTTGGTGACCTTACCGGGAACAACCTGCCCGATCTGGTGCGTACGGGCGAACTGCTGCCACGGGTCTTCCTGCGTCGCCTTGAGCGACAGGGACACGCGCTCGCGGTCCATGTCCACGTCGAGAACCTCGACGGTGACTTCCTGGCCGACCTCGACAACCTCGGAGGGGTGGTCGATGTGCTTCCAGGACAGCTCGGAGACGTGCACGAGACCGTCGACGCCACCCAGGTCCACGAAGGCACCGAAGTTGACGATCGAGGAGACGACGCCGGAGCGGACCTGACCCTTCTGGAGGGTCGTGAGGAACGTCTGGCGGACCTCGGACTGGGTCTGCTCGAGCCAGGCACGGCGGGACAGGACCACGTTGTTGCGGTTCTTGTCCAGCTCGATGATCTTGGCCTCGAGCTCCTTGCCCACGTACGGCTGGAGGTCGCGGACGCGGCGCATCTCGACGAGCGACGCCGGGAGGAAGCCACGGAGGCCGATGTCGAGGATGAGACCACCCTTGACGACCTCGATGACGGTACCGGTGACGATGCCGTCTTCTTCCTTGATCTTCTCGATGGTGCCCCAGGCACGCTCGTACTGAGCGCGCTTCTTCGAGAGGATCAGGCGGCCTTCCTTGTCCTCCTTCTGGAGAACCAGGGCCTCGATCTCGTCGCCGACCTTGACGACCTCGTTCGGGTCGACGTCGTGCTTGATCGAGAGCTCGCGGCTCGGGATGACACCTTCGGTCTTGTAACCGATGTCGAGGAGAACCTCGTCGCGGTCAACCTTGACGATGACACCGTCAACGATGTCGCCGTCGTTGAAGTACTTGATCGTCTCGTCGATCGCCGCGAGGAACGCGTCCGCGTCGCCGATGTCGTTGACCGCAACCTGCGGAGTGGTGGCGGTGGTCTCGGTGCTGCTCGTCATGTGGGAAAGGGCTCCGGTACGGACAGTGAGTCGAAGTTACTGCTACGCCGTGAGCCCGTATCGCCTCTGCAGAAGCCGGACAGCCTGGGAAGCGCCGATCCCGAAACCGGGAGGCGCCTCTCGTGAACCGAGGGGACATACATACAGATGCGAGCGCGGCCTGCTAGGTCTGAGGCGCGCAGGCTCGCAGCGCAACTTGTAGCATACGGGGGCAGCAGGGCACGGTCAATGCGCGAAGGCGCACACCGAGGGCGGAACGACCCATACCCGGCACAACTCAGGTTCTCCGAGGCCGCATCGGCCCCGAAGATGTTCCGGACACACGGGTTCCGTGCACACAGGTCCCCCCTGGTACGTACCGCGTACGACGGGGTGAAGGCAAACTACAACGACGGACACGATGAGCCAAGAGATCTACGCGGCCGAACCCGAGGCGACACGCCGCAACGCCGGCGAGGCCGAGAGCAGCCGGGCCAGCCGCGGCTGGTGGGACCGGAACGCGGACGAGTACCAGAACGACCACGGCGGCTTCCTCGGCGACGACCGCTTCGTCTGGGGTCCGGAGGGGCTCGACGAGGCCGAAGCCGGCCTCCTCGGCCCCGTGGAGTCGCTGAAGGGCCTGGACGTCCTGGAGATCGGCGCCGGTGCCGCGCAGTGTTCGCGCTGGCTGGCCGCTCAGGGCGCCCGGCCGGTCGCCCTCGACCTCTCCCACCGCCAGCTCCAGCACGCGCTGCGGATCGGCGAGGGCATCCCCCTGGTCGAGGCGGACGCCGGAGTGCTGCCCTTCCGGGACGGCTCCTTCGACCTGGCCTGCTCCGCCTATGGCGCGGTGCCGTTCGTCGCCGACCCGGTCCAGGTGTTCCGCGAGGTCCACCGGGTCCTGCGCCCCGGCGGCCGCTGGGTCTTCTCCGTCACGCATCCGCTCCGCTGGGCCTTCCCGGACGAACCGGGCCCCGAGGGCCTGTCCGTCGCCGCCTCGTACTTCGACCGCACCCCCTACGTCGAGCAGGACGAGCGGGGCGACGCGGTGTACGTGGAGCACCACCGCACGCTCGGCGACCGGGTGCGGGACGTGGTCGCGGGCGGCTTCCGCCTGGCCGACCTGGTCGAGCCGGAATGGCCGGCGTGGAACAACCAGGAGTGGGGCGGCTGGTCGCCGCTGCGGGGCAACCTGATCCCGGGAACCGCGATCTTCGTCTGCGTACGGGACTGAGCACGGGGGCCACGGTTGCGGCCCGCGTGCGGGAGGGGGGCACCGGCCGGTGCGGGAGGCGGGGCCCCGCCGTACGAGACTGAGGGCGTGATCCGTACCGACGCCCTGGACCAGTTGCCCGTCCGCACCGCCGTGCCCGCGCTGCGGCAGGCACTCGACGACCGAGGGGTCGCGGTGCTGTGCGCGCCGCCCGGCACCGGCAAGACGACCCTCGTCCCGCTCGTCCTCGCCGGCCTGACCGGAGAAGGGCCGGTACGCCGGGTCGTGGTCGCCGAACCTCGGCGGATCGCCGCTCGGGCGGCCGCCCGGCGCATGGCGTGGCTGCTCGGTGAGCGCACCGGCGAACGCGTCGGGTTCACCGTGCGCGGGGAGCGGGTGGTGGGGCCGGACACCGTGGTGGAGGTCGTCACCACCGGGGTGCTGCTCCAGCGGCTCCAGCGCGACCAGGAACTCGCCGGCATCGATGCGGTGATCATCGACGAGTGCCACGAGCGCCACCTGGACGCGGACACCGTGGCCGCGTTCCTCCTGGACGTGCGCGAGGCGCTCCGCCCCGACCTGCGCCTGGTCGCCGCGTCCGCGACCACCGACGCCGAGGGCTGGGCGCGGCTGCTCGGCGACGCCCCGGTGATCGAGGCGCAGGGCGTGTCGCACCCGGTGGAGGTGGTGTGGGCCCCGCCCGTCAGGCCGGTGCGGCCGCCGCACGGGATGCGGGTCGATCCGGCGCTGCTGAGCCATGTCGCCGCCGTGGTGCGGCGGGCGCTGGCCGAGCGGGCCGGCGACGTGCTGTGTTTCCTGCCCGGCGTCGGCGAGATCGGCAGGGTGGCAGGACAGCTGTCCGGGGTGGCCGCGGAGGTGCTCCAGGTCCACGGACGGGCCCCTGCCGCGGTGCAGGACGCGGTGCTGGCGGGTTCGTCCGAGGGGCGGCGGGTGGTGCTGGCGACCTCGGTGGCGGAATCGTCGCTGACCGTTCCGGGGGTGCGGACCGTCGTCGACTCGGGGCTGGCCAGGGAGCCGCGCACCGACCACGCTCGGGGGCTGAGCGCACTGACGACGGTACGGGCCTCGCAGGCGGCGGGCCGCCAGCGGGCGGGCCGGGCCGGGCGTGAGGCTCCCGGGACGGTCTACCGCTGCTGGGAGCAGGCCGAGGACGGGCGGCTCGCCCGGTTCCCCTCGCCCGAGATCAAGGTCGCCGATCTGGCGGCGTTCGCCCTCCAGGCGGCCTGCTGGGGCGATCCGGACGCCACGGGACTCGCACTGCTGGACCCGCCGCCTGCCGGGGCGATGGCCGCGGCCCGCGAGGTGCTGACGGCGGTCGGCGCGGTGGGGGCGGACGGACGGGTGACCGAGCGGGGCGTACGCATGTCCCGGCTGGGGCTGCATCCCCGGCTGGCCAGGGCCCTGCTGGACGGGGCGGCCGAGGTCGGCGGGCGCCGGGCCGCGGAAGTTGTGGCGCTGCTCAGCGAGGAGCCGCCGCGGGACTACGGGGACGACCTGGCCGCCGCGCTGCGTACCGCGCGGCTGGGCAAGGACGGTTACGCGGCCCGCTGGCGCCAGGAGGTGCGACGGCTCTCCTCCTCCTCCTCGAAGGGCGCCGGGACCGGCGGTTCCGGCACGGACGACGCCGCCGTCGGCCTGGTGGCCGCCCTGGCGTTCCCCGAGCGGGTGGCGCGGGCCAGGGGCGAGGGAACGTTCCTGATGGCGTCCGGCACGGGCGCGGAGCTGCGGGACGGCTCGCGGCTGCGCAGCGCGCCGTGGTTGGCGGTCGCGGTCGCCGACCGTCCGTCCCACGCGGCATCGGCGCAGGTCCGGCTCGCCGCCGTCATCGACGAGGACACTGCACGGCTGGCGGCCGGGCATCTGCTGTTCACGGGCGAGGAGGTCCGCTGGGACGGCCGCGACCTGGTGGCCCGCCGGGTGGAGCGCCTCGGCGCGGTCGAGCTGTCGGCGCGCCCGCTGAAGCGGCCGGATGCCGCGCTGGTCCGCGAGGCCCTGGTGGAGGGGCTGCGGCGGGAGGGGCTCGGGCTGCTGCGCTGGAGCCGCGACACGGGGCAGCTGCGGGAGCGGCTGGCCTTCCTCCACCGGGAGCTCGGCGAGCCGTGGCCGGACGTCTCGGACGAGGCGCTGCTGGACCGTACCGAGCAGTGGCTGGAGCCCGAGCTGTCACGCGCCCGCCGCCGTTCCGACCTGGCCGGGATCGACGCGGGGCAGGCGCTGCGCAGGCTGCTGCCGTGGGCGACCGGTGAGGCGGCCCGGCTGGACGAACTGGCCCCGGAGCGGATCGAGGTGCCGAGCGGTTCGCGGATCAGGGTGGAGTACGGCGGCGCCCAGCCCGTGCTCGCGGTGAAGCTCCAGGAACTGTTCGGTCTCCAGGAGACCCCGCGGGTGGCGGGGGTCCCGGTCCTGGTGCACCTGCTCTCCCCCGCAGGCCGCCCGGCGGCGGTGACGGCGGATCTGGCGTCGTTCTGGCGGGAGGGCTACAAGGCGGTGCGGGCGGAGCTGCGCGGCCGCTATCCGCGGCACCCGTGGCCCGAGGACCCGACGACGGTGGAGGCGACCCGGTTCACGAAGGCACGGCTCAGGCGGGAGTAGGCGCGGGTTCGGGTTCCCGCTGCCCGGCGGCCTCCGCCGCGCCCGGACGGCGGGAGCGGGCCTCCAGCCACAGCGACAGGGCCAGCAGCGCCAGGGCGAGGACGAGGAAGCCCCAGGGCAGGTACGAGGTCAGCAGCAGGACGAGCAGCCGCTGGGACTTGACCAGGTCGACGATCGAGACGACGTAGTCCTCGCGCATCTTCACATGCCCGGCGAACACGGTGACGGTGTCCTGGGCCATGCCCATCGCCTTCGCGTTCCGCAGTTCCTCCCGGTGGACCTCCTCGCCGTTGACCGGCGCCCCGGTGACGGGGTCGACCCAGAACATCCGCTTGGTGGTGTACCAGCGGGTCATGCCGGTCTTGGCGATCTGCGCCGGGGTGATGTTCTTGATCGGCATGGTCTTCGGCATGGGGACCTTGGTCCACGGGATGGTCTGCTCGAAGTAGTAGACCGACATGCCCCGGAAGTTCCGGGTGCCCTCGTAGTGGATGGGCGAGCTGGTGCGGGTCTGGGCGTCGAAGTACTCGTAGTCGCGCTTCTCGGTGAGGAAGGGCCACTTGAACTCGATGCCCTCGCGGCTCACCGGGTCGCCGTCGACCGACTCGCCGGTGGCGTGGACCGGGTCCTGGCTGTGGGCGTCGAAGATGTAGCGCTCGGGGATCTTGGAGACCATCTTGCCGTCGGGTCCCTGCACGTAGGACAGCGCGTCCCACACGACGACGTCACGGCCGGCGCTGCGCTCGATCTTCTCGGACTCCTCCACGTTGCCCTTGAGGGTCTGCACGATGGTGATCTTGTCGACCTTCTCGGCCTTCAGGGTGCTGTAGTTGAGGAGGGTCGCGGGCCGCGCCTCCAGCACGGTCTCCTGGTACTGGTTCGGCGGGATCTTCGCGAGCCGCGGGAACGCGTACCAGCGCAGCAGTGGTGACAGTGCGGCGAAGAAGACGGCGAAGGCCAGGAGTATGAGGCTGGCTCGGCGGCGCATGGGGTGTCCTCCCTCTGCATTCCGTCCGCATGACGTGGTGCGGACGGTTACTTCTCGGTGCGGTCGGCTACTGCTTCGGACCCGGGACCGTGGTCAGCAGGGGTTTGGGCGAGGTCTCGCCGGGCGGTGCGCCGATCGCACTGATGGTGAGTACGAGGGCGAGGGCGGCGGCCAGTCCGATGGCGGCGGCAATCAGGGCGCGCATGCTCGGCCTCCCGGAGCTCAGAACTGATGGGTCGTCAGGGCTGGGGCACCGTAGCAACCGGGGCGCGATATGAGAACACGTAGAACAGCCCCTTGGCCGGGAGCCGGCGAAGGGGCTGTCCTGGGCGTGGTGAGCCCTGGTGCGCGTCAGGCGGCAGCAGGGGCCTCGACCGTGAGCTCGATGACGACGGTGGCGCCGCCCTCGGTGGTCAGGCGCAGCTTGTACGTGCCCGCGGCCCCGTCGGCGTAGATCTTCGGCAGGGCGACCTTGCCGTCGGCGTCCGTGGTCAGCACGAGGGTGCGGACCGGGTCGCCGTCGTCGTTCGTGAAGTACGGGCCCTTGTCGTTCTCGACCGGCTCGTCACCATCGGTGATCATGGTGGCCGTGACGGCGACCCGGTCGGCGGCCGCGCCCTTGTACGTGGCCTCGGCCGTGACGTCGGCGAACGTCTGGCCCGCCACGGCGGTCAGGTCCGCGGTGCCCGTCCTGGCGATGGCGTCGGCCTGCCGGGCGGTGACGGTCGCCGCGTACGTGACGGCGGGCAGCGACGAGCCGGTGGCCGTCGCCGTCACGGTGAACGCGCCCGTCTTCTCGCCCGCCTTCAGCACCGGCGCGGTGACCGTGCCGTCCGCCCCGGTGACGAGGGTGACGGTGCTCTTCGCACCGTCGAACGCGGCATCCGTGTCACCGGTGACGGTGAAGGTCACGGACACCTTGGCGAGCGGAGTACCGAGGCTGCTCTTCGCCCGGACCTTGATCCGCTCGGCGAACGCGTCGCCGGCCGTGGCGGTCAGCTCGCCGGTGCCCGCGTTCTGCACGGCGGCCAGGACCGGGGACGGGGTGGGATCGGGCGTCGGCGGAGGCGTCGTCGGCTTACCCGGATCGGTGGGCCCGGGGCTCGGCTTCGCCGGAGGCTTCGGCGAGGGCGTCGGAACGGGCGTGGGCGTCGGCGAGGGCGACGGGGTGGTGTGCGGGGTTCCGGAGCCGGCGTTGTGGTGGGTTCCCGTGCTGGTCTGGTTCGGCAGGACGCCGGTGCCGTCCGGAACCTCGTGGGTGCCCCGGTTGTAGTACTCGAACCAGGTGCGGACGGTACGCAGGTACTCGTCCGAGTGGTTGTAGCTCAGGACCGCCCGGTCCAGGTCCGTGGCGAGCGACAGGTCCCGGGAGCCGGCGCACAGATAGCGCCCGGCGGCGAGCGCCGCGTCGTGGATGTTGTTGGGGTCCTTGCGGCCGTCGGCGTTGCCGTCCTGGCCCCAGGTCTCCCAGGTGGACGGGATGAACTGCATCGGGCCGACCGCACGGTCATGCGTCGAGTCACCGTCGTAGACGCCGTTGTCGGTGTCCTTGATCAGGGCGAAGCCCTGGCCGTTGAGAGCCGGTCCGAGGATCGGGGACAACGTGGTGCCCTGCGCGTCGACCCGGCCGCCGCGGGCCTGGCCCGACTCGACCTTGCCGATCGCGGCGAGGAGCTGCCACGGCAGCCGGCAGGCGGCGTCCGTACCCGCGACGGTCTGCTGGGCCTTCTTGTACGCCGCCAGGATCGAGGCCGGAATGCCCGATTCCGCACTGCCCGTCACGGGCAGATTGACGGAGGTGCCCGGCTTGTTGGGCGTGTTCAGCGGCGGCAGGTCTGTGAAGTAGGGCGAGTTGCCGGACGCACCGTCGTCACCCGAGGGCACCGAACCGGCGGTCGGCTGGTTCGACTGGTTCGACTGGTCACCCTCTGCCGCCACCAGGGGTGAACCGGGGCCCTGCGAAGCGGTGAGCGCCGCCACAGCGGCGGCGGCCACGGCAGTCGTGGTCGCCCCTCTGCGCAGTCGGCGACCGAATTGCGCTGCCATAACGTGTGGGCCCTCCCCCTCGTCGGCTGTCCGCGCTCCCCTGCGCCTGGACTCAGGCGACCCTACGGCAACTTGTGCGACCCGAACACGGCGGCCGGACCGCTTCTTACCGGTTTCTCACCTTCCGGCCAGCACGTTGTCCAGTTCACGAGGGGTTCGTGACGGCAGCTCACGCATACTTCCCCCATGCCGTTCACGCTGAGCCACGCCGCAGCCGTCCTCCCCGGGATCCGCCGCGACGGAACAGGGCACGGACCGCTCCTCGCCTCGGCTCTCGTCGCCGGCTCGTTCGCCCCCGACATGACGTACTACGCGGACACCGCGATCCCCGGCGCCATGGAGTTCGGGCAGGTCACCCACGCGTGGTGGGGCGTGTTCACGGTGGACGTCCTGATCACCGCGGCGACCGTGGCACTCTGGCTGCTGCTGCGCGAACCCCTCGTGGCACTGCTGCCCGCCCCGTGGCAGGGGCGTGTACACGCGTGGGTACGCGGAGCCCGGCGCCCACCGCAACAGGGGCCGCGGGGCCTGCGGGACGCCGCGTGGTTCGTGGTGTCGGCCGTCATCGGTGCCGCCACACATGTCGTCTGGGACGCCTTCACCCACCACGACCGGTGGGGGGTACGGCTGGTGCCCGTGCTCGGGCGGAACACCGCCGGACACCCGGTGTTCCAGCTGGTGCAGTACGGAAGTTCGGCGCTGGCCCTCACCGTGCTCGTGTGGTTCACCGTGTCGGGGCTGCGCCGCACCGGGGCCCGGCCGGCACCGGCGTCCCTGCCCGTCCTGGACCGGCGGGCGCGGTGGTGGGCATGTGCGTTCCTCGGGCTGTGCGTCCTGCTGGGCACCGTGCACCGCTGCGCGCGCTGGTACGCGTACTTCGGACACATCGGCACACCGCTCGACATCATTCCGACCGCCTGCTTCGGCGCGGGCGCCGGGCTGGCGGCCGGACTCGTGCTGTACGGGGCGTGGACGCGGCTCCGCGGCCGGGGCGCCGGCACACCGGCGCTCCCCGTCCCCGGCCCGGCCCGGGACACGACCCGGACCGGCGACTGAGAGGAACGGCGACCGAGGGGACCGGCGCCCGAGAGCACGGCGCCCCGGCAGAGACCGCGTCGCGCCAGCGCGGACGCAACACCCCCGACAGAGACCGCGTCGCGTCAGTGCGCGGCGGACTCCCAGTCAGCGCCCACCCCGACCGACACGTCCAGCGGCGCCCGCAGTTGCACCGCCGTCGCCATCTCGTGGCGCAGGATCTCCTCCACCCGCTCCCGCTCACCCGTGGCGATCTCCAGCACGATTTCGTCGTGCACCTGGAGCAGCATCCGCGACTTCAGCTTCGCCTCGGTCAGCGCCCGGTCGACGTGGAGCATGGCGACCTTGACGATGTCCGCGGCCGTGCCCTGGATCGGTGCGTTGAGCGCCATCCGCTCGGCCGTCTCACGGCGCTGGCGGTTGTCGCTGTTGAGGTCCGGCAGATAGCGGCGGCGGCCGAAGACCGTCTCCGTGTAGCCGGTGGCGCGGGCCTCCTCCACCACCCGGTGCAGATAGTCACGGACTCCGCCGAACCGCTCGAAGTACGTGTCCATCAGGCCCCGGGCCTCGCCCGCCTCGATGTTCAGCTGCTGGGACAGGCCGAACGCCGACAGCCCGTACGCCAGCCCGTAACTCATGGCCTTGATCTTGCGCCGCATCTCCGGGTCGACCGCGGACTTGTCGACACCGAAGACCTGCGAGGCGACCGTGGTGTGCAGGTCCTCACCGGACGTGAACGCCTCGATCAGGCCCGCGTCCTCGGAGAGGTGCGCCATCACCCGCAGCTCGATCTGGCTGTAGTCCGCCGTCATCAGCGTCTCGAAACCCTCGCCGACGACGAAGCCCCGGCGGATCGCCCGGCCCTCGTCGGTGCGGACCGGGATGTTCTGCAGATTGGGGTCGGTGGAGGAGAGCCGGCCCGTCGCCGCCACGGTCTGGTTGAACGTGGTGTGGATACGGCCGTCCGCAGCGATCGTCTTGACCAGGCCCTCGACCGTGACCCGCAGCTTCGCCTGCTCACGGTGGCGCAGCATGATCACCGGCAGCTCGTGCTCGGTCTGCCCGGCCAGCCACGCCAGCGCGTCCGCGTCCGTCGTGTAGCCCGTCTTCGTCTTCTTCGTCTTCGGCAGACCCAGCTCGCCGAAGAGGACTTCCTGGAGCTGCTTGGGCGAACCGAGATTGAACTCGCGGCCCACCGCTGCGTGCGCCTCCTTCACCGCCTGCTGCACGGCGCCGGCGAACTGCTGCTCCATGCCCTCCAGATGGGACCGGTCAGCCGCGATGCCGTGCCGCTCCAGACGGGCCAGCAGGACCGACGTCGGCAGCTCCATGTCGTGCAGCAGCTCGGCGGCCCCGACCTCCTTGAGCCGCGTCGTGAACGCGTCACCGAGGTCAAGGACCGCACGGGCCTGCGTCATCAGGGCATCGGCCTCGGCCTGGTCGTCCGCACCGAACGCCAACTGCCCGTCGGACGAGGACGCCGGAGCGAGCTCACGGCCCAGGTACTCCACGGCGAGGGCGTCCAGCGCGAAGGAGCGCCGGCCCGGCTTGACCAGATAGGCGGCGAGCGCGGTGTCCATCGAGACACCCTCGGTCCGCCAGCCGTGCTCCGGGAAGACCCGCATCACGCTCTTCGCGTTGTGCATGACCTTCGGCCGGTCCGCGTCCGCGATCCACGCCGCGAACGCCTGCTCGTCGGCCGCGTCGAGCAGCGCCGGGTCGAACCACGCGGCGGCCCCGCCGGCCGCGGCGAGCGCGATCTCGGTGACCGTGCCGCTGCCGAGCGCCCAGGTGTCCACCGTGGCGACGCCGAGCGGCTGGGCGCCGTGCTCGGCCAGCCAGGGGGCGAGCTCACCCGCGCCCAGCACCGACCCGTCCAGCTCGACACCGGCGGCGGGCGCCGGGGCCTCGTCCTCGGCCTTGCCCGGGTCCACCGCGAGCAGCCGCTCCCGCAGGCTCGGGTTGCGGATCTCCAGCACATCGAGCACCCCGGTGACCGCCGTGCGGTCGTAAGGAGCACGCTCCAGATCCGACGGGGTCTTCGGCAGCTCCACATCGCGGACCATCTCGGTCAGCCGCCGGTTCAGCCGCACCGCGTCGAGGTGGTCGCGGAAATTCTGCCCGGCCTTCCCCTTGACCTCCTCGGCCCGCGCCACGAGCTCGTCGAACGAACCGAACTGGTTGATCCACTTCGCGGCCGTCTTCTCACCCACCCCGGGAATGCCCGGAAGGTTGTCCGACGGGTCACCGCGCAGCGCGGCGAAATCCGGGTACTGCTGCGGAGTGAGCCCGTACTTCTCCTCGACCTTCGCCGGGGTGAACCGCGTCAGCTCCGACACACCCTTGGTCGGGTAGAGCACCGTCACGTTGTCAGTGATCAGCTGGAACGAGTCACGGTCACCCGTGACGATCAGCACCTCGAACCCGGCCGCCTCGGCCTGGGTCGCCAGCGTCGCGATGACATCGTCCGCCTCGAAGCCGTCGACCGCGAAACGGTCGGCGTGCATCGCGTCCAGCAGCTCACCGATCAGCTCGACCTGCCCCTTGAACTCGTCCGGCGTCTTCGACCGGTTCGCCTTGTACTCGGGGAACTCCTCCGAGCGCCACGTCTTGCGCGACACGTCGAACGCCACCGCGAAATGCGTCGGCGCCTCGTCACGCAACGTGTTCGCGAGCATCGACGCGAAGCCGTACACCGCGTTCGTCGGCTGCCCCGCCCCCGTCGTGAAATTCTCCGCAGGCAGCGCAAAGAACGCCCGGTACGCCAGGGAGTGCCCGTCCATCAGGAGCAGGCGCGGTCGGTTGTCTGCCGTCTTCTTCGATGCCGTCTCAGCCACACCCCGATCCTGCCACGTACCACTGACAATCCGGACCGTCGACCGCCCCCGGCCGCCCCGCGACCGCTCACCGGGCGGCCCGCCCGCACCGCGTGCCAGGATCGAGAAGAAGGAAACACGCACAGCGGACCGCACGAGGTCCGCGGCAGGCCCGAAGGGGAGCACGATGGCCACCAAGCCGCCCGCAGGAGACCCGGTCCAGGACGCGCCCCAGGTCGAGCCGGCCCAGCACGCCGCCGCCGGACTGCCCGCCGTCGCCCACAGCCTGCGCATCGCCCAGCAGCAGATGGGCATCCGCCGCACCGCGCAGACCCTCCTCAAGGTCAACCAGAAGGACGGCTTCGACTGCCCCGGCTGCGCCTGGCCCGAAGGCGACAAGCGGCACACCGCCGAATTCTGCGAGAACGGTGCCAAGGCCGTCGCCGAGGAAGCCACCCTGCGCCGCGTCACCCCGGACTTCTTCGCCGCACACCCCCTCGCCGACCTCGCCGCCCGCAGCGGCTACTGGCTCGGCCAGCAGGGACGCATCACGCAACCTATGTATCTGCCCGAGGGCGCGGACCGGTACGAGGCCGTGACCTGGGAGCGCGCCTTCGCCGTCATCGCCGAGGAGCTCGGCGCCCTCGCCTCCCCCGACGAGGCGCTCTTCTACACCTCCGGGCGCACCAGCAACGAGGCCGCGTTCCTCCTCCAGCTGTTCGCCCGCGAATACGGCACGAACAACCTCCCCGACTGCTCCAACATGTGCCACGAGTCCTCCGGCTCGGCACTCACCGAGACCATCGGCGTCGGCAAGGGATCCGTCTCCCTGGAGGACCTCCACCACGCCGACCTGATCATCGTCGCCGGACAGAACCCCGGCACCAACCACCCCCGGATGCTCTCCGCCCTGGAGAAGGCCAAGTCCGCCGGAGCGAAGATCATCTCGGTGAACCCGCTGCCCGAGGCCGGACTCGAACGCTTCAAGAACCCGCAGACCCCCCTCGGCATGGTCAGGGGCGCCGCCCTCAACGACCTGTTCCTGCAGATCCGCATCGGCGGCGACCAGGCACTCTTCCGGCTCCTCAACAAGATGATCCTCGGCACCCAGGGCGCCGTCGACGAAACCTTCGTCACCGAACACACCCACGGCTACGAGGAGTTCGCCGCCGCAGCAGCGGAAGCCGACTGGGAGCAGACCCTCGCCGCGACCGGACTCGACCGCGCCGCCATCGAAGAAGCCCTCGCCATGGTCCTCGCGTCCAAGCGCACCATCGTGTGCTGGGCCATGGGCCTCACCCAGCACAAGCACTCCGTGCCGACCATCCGCGAAGTCGTCAACTTCCTCCTGCTGCGCGGCAACATCGGCCGGGCCGGCGCCGGAGTCTGCCCCGTCCGCGGCCACTCCAACGTCCAGGGCGACCGCACCATGGGCATCTTCGAACGCCCCTCACCCGCGTTCCTCGACGCCCTCGACAAGGAATTCTCCATCACCTCACCACGGCACCACGGCTACGACGTGGTCCGCTCCATCCAGGCCCTGCGCGACGGCGACGCCAAGGTCTTCTTCGCCATGGGCGGCAACTTCGTCGCCGCCTCCCCCGACACCGACGTCACCGAGGCCGCGATGCGCACCGCACGCCTCACCGTCCACGTCTCCACCAAGCTCAACCGCTCCCACGCCGTCACCGGCACCCGGGCCCTGATCCTGCCCACCCTCGGCCGCACCGACAAGGACGTCCAGGCAGGCGGCAAGCAGTTCGTCACCGTCGAGGACTCCATGAGCATGGTGCACGCCTCCCGCGGCAACCTCACCCCCGCAAGCCCCCACCTGCTCTCCGAACCCGCCATCGTCGCCCGCCTCGCCCGCGCCGTACTCGGCCCCGCCTCCACCACCCCCTGGGAAGAGTTCGAGAAGGACTACGCGACCATCCGCGACCGCATCTCCCGCGTCGTCCCCGGCTTCGAGAACTTCAACCGGCGCATCGCCCACCCCGGCGGATTCACCCTCCCCCACGGCCCCCGCGACTCCCGCCGCTTCCCCACCGCCACCGGCAGGGCCAACTTCACCGCCGCCCCCGTCGAGTTCCCCGAACTCCCCGAAGGCCGCCTCCTGTTGCAGACCCTGCGCTCCCACGACCAGTACAACACCACCATCTACGGCCTCGACGACCGCTACCGCGGCATCAAGAACGGCCGCCGCGTCGTCCTCGTCAACCCCGACGACGCCACCGCCCTCGGCCTCGCCGACGGCACCTACGCCGACCTCGTCAGCGAATGGAAGGACGGAGTCGAACGACGCGCCCCGGGCTTCCGCGTCGTCCACTACCCCACCGCCCGCGGGTGCGCCGCCGCGTACTACCCCGAGACCAACGTCCTGGTCCCCCTCGGCTCCACCGCCGACACCAGCAACACACCCGCCAGCAAATCCGTCGTGGTCCGCTTCGAGAACCTGCGCTGACGCCCCCGGACAGGCGGCACTAAGCGCCCGCTCAGCCGTCTGGTATGAACAGTGCACACACGCAGGACAGTGCACACAGGCAGGAACGTGCACACAGCAGCGACCCACCGCAGACGATCGGAGCCGGACCCATGGGCGAGCACACCACACCCAAGTTCCCCCAGGAGATCATCGACGAGTACGCCTCCCTCGGCGTCGACCTGCCCGCCCTCTTCTCCGCAGGCCACCTCGGCGAACGCATGGGCGTCACGATCACCGAAGCCTCCGCGGACCGCGTCGTCGGCACCATGCCCGTCGAAGGCAACACCCAGCCCTACGGACTCCTCCACGGCGGCGCCTCAGCCGTCCTCGCCGAAACCCTCGGCTCCGTCGGCACCATGCTCCACGGCGGCGCCACCAAGGTCGCCGTCGGCGTCGACCTGAACTGCACCCACCACCGAGGGGTACGAAGCGGCCACGTCACCGGCGTCGCCACCCCCGTACACCGCGGCCGCACCACCGCCACGTACGAGATCGTCATCACCGACGAACAGGACAAGCGCGTCTGTACCGCCCGCCTCACCTGCCTGCTCCGCGACACCCCCAAACCCGAAGCCCCCTGACCACACACCACCCCGCACCACCCCTGCCCGGCCGGAACCCCAATCCGGCCGGGCAGACCCATATCCGGGCACAACCACCGCCACACACACCGAACTTGCACAACACCGGCAGCCAACCCCCTTGACCACCAACCCCGTTCCATGGCCCACTCATCAGCCACAACCCGCCTGCGCACCACCACACATCGTCGACCACACCACCCCGGATGTAACACTGCGTAACAAGCGCGCAATGTGCACCCACCCCACGCAACACAGAGAACCCGGCCCCGCAGGCACCGGGCACCGAGGCACGCCCTCCCGCACCTCCACACACCCCCCTCACGCGACAGCATCAAGATCACCCCAAGCCCCTTAACAGAGCTGCGCGTTCTCACCATGCGGTCACTTCACCGTCCGGTAAAAAGCCGTACATGTCCACACAGCCACCTCAAGCCTTGCTCAAGGGCATAACAAGACAGTCACATCCTGCGCCACCCCCATCCCCGACCCCCACCCCTGCCCTTAGAGTCACCGCCAGTCACCGCGCCGCCGGGCGCGTCTGCAGCACGGCCCTGTACCAATCAGTACGGCCCGGCGAACGACACGGCACCTCAAGCAGAGGAGGCCGCGCCAGGGAAAGGACTTTTCGTGCGACACCGTTCTTTGCTCATCCTCACCACAGTGCTCACCACAGGAGCACTGACACTCACCGCCTGCGGGTCGCGCGACGACGACAAGAAGGGCAGCGAGAGCAGCGGCAACCAGACCGTCGTCATCGGCGTCGACGCACCGCTCACCGGTGACCTCTCCGCCCTCGGCCTCGGCATCAAGAACTCCGCCGACCTCGCCGCCAAGACGGCGAACAAGGCCAAGACGGTCCCGGGCATCACATTCGAGGTCCAGCCCCTCGACGACCAGGCCCAGCCCTCCGTCGGCCAGCAGAACGCCACGAAGTTCATCGACAACAAGAAGGTCCTCGGCGTCGTCGGACCGCTGAACTCCGGCGTCTCCCAGTCGATGCAGAAGCCCCTCAACGACGCCGGCCTCACCCAGATCTCCCCCGCCAACACGGGCACCGAGCTGACCCAGGGCGACAACTGGAAGACCGGCGACAAGAAGCGCCCCTTCAAGACCTACTTCCGCACCGCCACCACGGACCAGATCCAGGGCGCCTTCGCCGCGAAGTACCTGTACAACAACGCGAAGATCAAGCAGGTCTACCTCATCGACGACCAGAAGCCCTACGGCGCCGGTCTCGCCGCCTCCTTCAAGGCGACCTTCACCGGCCTCGGCGGAAAGATCGTCGGCTCCGACCACGTCAACCCCGACGACCGCGACTTCAACGCCGTCGTCACCAAGGTCAAGAAGTCCGGCGCCAAGGCCGTCTACTACGGCGGTGAGTACCCCGCCGGCGCGCCCCTGAGCCAGCAGCTCAAGGACAGCGTCCAGATCCCCCTCATGGGCGGCGACGGCATGTACAGCGCCGACTTCATCAAGCTCAACAAGAAGGCCCAGGGCGACATCGCCACCTCCGTCGGCAAGCCCGTCGAGGAGCTCGACTCCGCCAAGACCTTCATCGCGAACTACAAGACCGCCGGATACAAGGACGCCTACGAGGCCTACGGCGGCGGCACCTACGACGCCACCTGGGCCATCATCGAGGCCGTCAAGGCCGTCGTCGCAGCCAACGACGGCAAGCTCCCCGACGACGCCCGCGCCAAGGTCCTCGACGCCGTCGGCAAGGTCAGCTTCGAAGGCGTCACCGGCCCCGTCTCCTTCGACGAGTTCGGCGACACCACCAACACCATGATGACCGCCTACCAGGTCGACGGCGGCAAGTGGACGTCCAAGCTCAGCGAGGCCTACAAGCCGTAACAAGCTCCCGGTCACGCACTGACTGACACCAGACCGCGCGGGAGCGCTACGAGCGCTCCCGCGCGGTGCCATATCCGAACCACTCCACGGAGGCCCTGCGGTGCACGAACTGCCGCAACAGCTGGCCAATGGACTCATCCTCGGCGCGATGTACGGACTCATCGCGATCGGTTACACGATGGTCTACGGAATCATCCAGCTCATCAACTTCGCCCACGGCGAGATCTTCATGATCGGAGGCTTCGGAGCTCTCACCGTGTACCTCTGGATGCCGGCCGGCGCCAACCTCCTCGCAATCGTCCCACTCATGATCATCGGCGGCGTCATATGCTCCGTCGCCATCAGCGTCGCAGCCGAACGCTTCGCCTACCGGCCCCTGCGCACCGCCCCCAGACTCGCCCCGCTGATCACCGCGATCGGACTCTCCCTCGCACTCCAGCAGGCCATCTGGAAGTGGTACCCCGACGCCACCAAGGACCGCCCCTTCCCCCAGTTCAAGGGCGAAGCATTCGACATCTTCGGCGCCCACATCCAGCGCGGTGACCTCTTCGTCCTCATCGCCGCACCGGTCTGCATGATCGCCCTCGGCCTCTTCGTCTCCAAGACCCGCTCCGGCCGCGGCATGCAAGCCACCTCCCAGGACCCCGACACCGCGAAACTCATGGGCATCAACACCGACCGCATCATCGTCATGGCCTTCGCCATCGGTGCCGCGTTCGCAGCCGTCGCCGCCGTCGCCTACGGGCTCAAGAACGGCCAGATCGGCTTCAAAATGGGCTTCATCATGGGCCTCAAAGCCTTCACCGCAGCCGTACTCGGCGGCATCGGCAACATCTACGGCGCCATGCTCGGCGGAGTCGTACTCGGCGTCGCCGAATCCCTCGCCACCGGCTACATGAGCGACGTCCCCGGCATGGACCTCTTCGGCGGCGGCGCCTGGAAGGACGTATGGGCCTTCGTCCTCCTCATCGTCGTCCTCCTGCTCCGGCCCCAAGGCCTGCTCGGCGAACGCGTCGCGGATCGGGCGTGATACGGATGACCACCCAGAAAGCACTCATCCCCCTCCCCGCACCGATCGCCCGGATCGCCACCGCCGCCGGCGCAGCCATCGCACTCGCCGGCACCTTCCTCCCCTGGACCTGGACCTCCGAATTCCCCGGCGACCTCACCGTCACCGGCTACCCCGGCGGCCTCCAGATCCTCACCCTCACCGGCGCCGTCCTCACCCTCCTCTTCACCCTCTGCGGATACGGCATCACCGGCCTCCGCTGGCTCACCCCCGGCGGCACCAACAGCCCCGTACGCCTCCTCGCCCTCGGCACCCTCGGCGTCACCGGCTACACCATCGGCGCCATCACCTACGAGCTCGGCGGCGTCGTCAACCTCGAACCCGGAGCCTGGGTCAGCGGCATCGGCGCACTCATCGCCCTCCTCGCCGCCCTCGGACTCCCCAGCGACGAACCACTCCCCACCGACGAACCCCGGCCAGGCGCCTGGAAACTCTTCCGCAACAGCCTCGCCGCACCCTCCGCAGCCCGCGCCAAACCCCTCCCCGCCTGGGCCGAAATCCTCATCATCACCGCAGCCTTCGGCGCCGCGCTCTACATCTTCACCTTCTGCGTCGACATCCCCACCGAAGAATCCGAACAGTTCATCGGCTTCCTCATCACCGCGGCCTTCGCCTTCACCGCACTCACCCGCGCCGGCCTCATCGCCCGCATCACCGCGCTGACCACGAAGCACCGCAACGTCACCCTCACCGCAGCCCTGGCCGCAGCCTTCTGCTTCCCCTTCACCCAGGACACCGCGGAATACGCCCTCATCGGCGCGAACATCCTCATCTTCGCCACCGTCGCACTCGGCCTCAACGTCGTCGTCGGCCTCGCCGGCCTCCTCGACCTCGGCTACGTCGCCTTCCTCGGCGTCGGCGCCTACACAGCCGCCCTCGTCTCCGGCGCACCCCTCTCCGCCATCGGCGTCCAATTCCCCTTCTGGGCCGCCGTCCTCACCGGAGCCGCCGTCTCACTGATCTTCGGCGTCCTCATCGGCGCACCGACCCTGCGACTGCGCGGCGACTACCTCGCCATCGTCACACTCGGCTTCGGAGAGATCTTCCGCGTCACCGTCAACAACCTCAACGGCAACAGCGGACCCGACCTCACCAACGGCTCCCAAGGCATCCCGAGCATCCCCGACCTCAACCTGCTCGGCATCGACTTCGGACTCAGCCACGACATCGGCCCCTTCACCCTCAGCAGGCCCGCCAACTACTACCTGCTGATGCTCGTCGTCACCGCCGTCGTCGTCCTCGTCTTCCGCCGCTCCGGAGACTCCCGCATCGGCCGCGCCTGGGTCGCCATCCGCGAAGACGAGACCGCAGCCACCGCCATGGGCATCAACGCCTTCCGGCTCAAGCTCCTCGCCTTCGCCCTCGGCGCCACCCTCGCCGGCCTCGCCGGCACCGTCCAGTCACACGTCAACTACACCGTGACACCCGAGCAGTACCAGTTCGCCGGCTCCGTCCCCCCGAACTCCGCCTTCCTCCTCGCCGCCGTCATCCTCGGCGGCATGGGAACCCTCAGCGGACCCTTCGTCGGCGCCGCACTGCTCTACCTCATCCCGGCCAAACTGCAGTTCATGCAGGACTACCAGCTCTTCCTCTTCGGCATCGCACTCATCCTCCTGATGCGCTTCCGCCCCGAAGGCCTGGTCGCCGACCGCCGGAAACAACTCGAATTCCACGAGAACGACGAAACCGTCGTCGTACCCGAACCACGGCAGCCCGAAGACAGCGACGCCGGCATCACCAAGGCGGGGGCGTGAACACCATGACCACCACCACGAAAACCACGACCCCCGTCCTGGACGCCAGCGGCGTCACCATGCGCTTCGGCGGCCTCACCGCCGTACGCAACGTCGACCTCACCGTCAACGCAGGCGAAATCGTCGGACTCATCGGCCCCAACGGCGCCGGCAAAACCACCTTCTTCAACTGCCTCACCGGCCTCTACGTCCCCACCGAGGGCAAGGTCAGCTACAAAGGCACCGTCCTGCCACCCAAGCCCCACCTCGTCACCAAGGCAGGCATCGCCCGCACCTTCCAGAACATCAGGCTCTTCGCCAACATGACCGTCCTGGAAAACGTCCTCGTCGGACGCCACACCAGAACCAAAGAAGGCCTCTGGTCAGCACTCCTGCGCCTGCCCGGCTACAGCAAGGCCGAGAACGCCAGCCGCGAACGCGCCATGGAACTCCTGGAGTTCATCGGCCTCCACAACAAGGCCGACCACCTCGCGCGCAACCTCCCCTACGGAGACCAGCGCAAGCTGGAAATCGCCCGCGCCCTCGCCAGCGACCCCGGCCTCCTCCTCCTGGACGAGCCCACCGCAGGCATGAACCCCCAGGAAACCCGCGTCACCGAAGAACTCATCTTCGCCATCCGGGACCAAGGCATCGCCGTCCTCGTCATCGAGCACGACATGCGCTTCATCTTCAACCTCAGCGACCGCGTCGCCTGCCTCGTCCAAGGCGAAAAACTCGTCGAAGGCACCGCCGAAGTCGTCCAGAGCGACGAACGCGTCATCGCCGCCTACCTCGGCACCCCCTTCGAAGGCGCCCCCGGCGCCGAAGAAGTCGCCGAGGTCGAAGCAGCCGAAGCCGTGGCCGCGGCCGAAGCGGACGCCGAAACCGAAGACGAGACAGCACCACCCACCAGCACCAAGGACACCACCACCGAGGAGGAGGACACCCGATGACCGCACTGCTCGAGGTCGAGGACCTCCGCGTCGCCTACGGCAAGATCGAAGCCGTCAAAGGCATCTCCTTCACCGTCGACGCCGGCCAGGTGGTCACCCTCATCGGCACCAACGGCGCCGGCAAAACCACCACCCTGCGCACCCTCTCCGGACTGCTGAAGCCCATCGGCGGACGCATCCTCTTCGAGGGCAAGCCACTCGCCAACATCCCCGCACACAAGATCGTCGCCCTGGGCCTCGCCCACTCCCCCGAGGGCCGCCACATCTTCCCCCGGCTGACGATCACCGAAAACCTCCTCCTCGGCGCCTACCTCCGCAACGACAAGGCAGGCATCGAAAAGGACATCCAGCGCGCCTACGACCTCTTCCCCATCCTCGGGGAACGCCGAAAGCAGGCCGCAGGAACCCTCTCGGGCGGCGAACAGCAAATGCTCGCCATGGGACGCGCCCTCATGTCCCAGCCCAAACTGCTCATGCTCGACGAACCCTCCATGGGCCTCTCCCCGATCATGATGCAGAAGATCATGGAGACCATCGTCGAGCTCAAGGCCGCAGGCACCACGATCCTGCTCGTCGAGCAGAACGCCCAGGCCGCCCTCTCCCTCGCGGACCAGGGCCACGTCATGGAGATCGGCAAGATCGTCCTCTCCGGCACCGGAGCGGACCTCCTCCACGACGAGTCCGTCCGCAAGGCGTACCTCGGCGAGGACTGACCCCGCACACGAAGAAGGCCCGCGCCCCGGACGATCTGCTCCGGGACGCGGGCCTTCTTCGTGTACGAGTGCGAGGCGGGTACGCCTACTCCGCCGCCCGCTTCTTCTCCTCGGCGTCCTCGATCAACGCCTCCGCCAGCTGCTGCATCGACAGCCGCCGGTCCATCGACGTCTTCTGGATCCACCGGAACGCGGCCGGCTCCGAGAGCCCGTAATCCGTCTGCAGAATGCTCTTCGCCCGGTCCACGAGCTTCCGCGTCTCCAGCCGCTGCGACAGGTCCGCGACCTCGCCCTCCAGAGCCTTCAGCTCCGCGAACCGCGACACCGCCATCTCGATGGCCGGCACCACGTCGCTCTTGCTGAACGGCTTCACCAGGTACGCCATCGCCCCGGCGTCACGGGCCCGCTCCACGAGGTCACGCTGCGAGAACGCGGTGAGCATAAGGACCGGCGCGATGGACTCCTCCGCGATCTTCTCGGCTGCGGAGATCCCGTCGAGGACCGGCATCTTCACATCGAGGATGACCAGGTCCGGCTTGTGCTCCCGGGCCAGCTCGACCGCCTGCTGCCCGTCTCCGGCCTCACCGACGACCGAGTACCCCTCTTCTTCGAGCATCTCTTTGAGGTCGAGGCGGATGAGCGCCTCGTCCTCGGCGATGACGACGCGGGTCGTCAGCGGCGGGACGTGCGACTTGTCGTCGTCGGCGACGGGCTGGGGCGACTCGGGGGTGGTCACGGGGCTCCTTGGTTCAGGGCAGGTACAGCTCCCACGAGCCTACCTAGCTACGATATGGTGGCACTACACAGGGCAGGGGATACCCTTCCTTTCTAAGGCCCCAGTACTCCAACTGGTTAGAGAGGCCGCTCTCAAACAGCGGACAGTGTGGGTTCGAATCCCACCTGGGGCACTTTTCCTTAGATTCCAAGGTTTCAAGGAAACGGCGCAGATTCACGTGATCGTGTGACTGCATCACCATTCCCTCCCTCGATCGCAAAGATCCCTTCAAGCTCGGCCACGTGTACGACCTCGAAACCCGTAAGCATGCACTGGCTCTCCTCGATCAGGGCTTCAGCCAGAATTCGGTATGCAAGCAGACTGGAATTTCTCGAGCCGCCATCCGTTCCTGGCTTGTGCGAATAGAGCCCCTCGGACACGACCGCGGCCGTGAATGTCCTCGATGTGGCGATGCACCAAGGCCCCCCGACTCCCCTGCCGCATACGCGTACCTACTTGGCCTCTACCTCGGCGACGGCTGCATCAGTGCGACCAAGCGAGGCGTATACAGCCTCCGCATCGCATGCGCCGACGCCTGGCCGGGACTCATCGACGCCTGCGTCAAAGCCGTACAGATCGCGCGACCGGCCAACAAAGTAGGCCTCGTGTCGAGTCCGGGCTGTCAGTACGTCACAAGCTCCAGCAAACACTGGCCTTGCCTGCTTCCCCAACACGGCCCCGGCAAGAAGCACGACCGCAGGATCACTCTCGCCGACTGGCAGCAAATCATCGTGGACACGCACCCTTGGGAGTTCATCCGGGGCCTCATCCACTCCGACGGCTGCCGGATCATCAACTGGGCCACGCGCCCGGTCGGCGGCGAGCAACGACGGTACGAGTACCCCCGCTACTTCTTCACCAACCTGTCGGCCGACATCCTGGGGCTCTTCACCAGCACACTCGACCAGGTAGGAGTCGAGTGGAAGCGCGCCAGCCGCAAGAACATCTCTGTCGCCCGACGGGCATCCGTCGCACTCATGGATGCACACGTCGGGCCGAAATACTGAGCCAGCCCCCTACTTCGGGCTGTCGTCCTCGCCGATGTGGTGCACGCGCACCAGGTTCGTCGAGCCTGCGACGCCGGGAGGGGAGCCGGCCGTGATGACCACGACGTCGCCCTTCTGGCAGCGGCCGATCTTCAGCAGTTCCTCGTCGACCTGCGCCACCATCGCGTCCGTCGAGTCCACGTGCGGCCCCAGGAACGTCTCCACGCCCCACGTGAGGTTCAGCTGGGAGCGGGTGGCCGGGTCCGGGGTGAAGGCCAGGAGCGGGATGGGTGAGCGGTAGCGGGAGAGGCGCTTGACCGTGTCACCGCTCTGGGTGAAGGCGACCAGGAACTTCGCTCCGAGGAAGTCGCCCATCTCCGCTGCCGCGCGGGCGACCGCGCCGCCCTGGGTGCGGGGCTTGTTGCGGTCGGTGAGGGGCGGGAGGCCCTTGGCCAGGATGTCCTCCTCGGCGGCTTCGACGATGCGGGACATCGTGCGGACCGTCTCGACGGGGTACTTGCCGACGCTGGTCTCGCCGGAGAGCATCACGGCGTCCGTGCCGTCGATGACGGCGTTGGCCACGTCGGAGGCTTCGGCGCGGGTGGGGCGGGAGTTGTCGATCATCGAGTCGAGCATCTGGGTGGCGACGATGACCGGCTTGGCGTTGCGCTTGGCGAGTTTGATGGCGCGCTTCTGGACGATCGGGACCTGTTCCAGGGGCATTTCGACGCCGAGGTCGCCGCGGGCGACCATGATGCCGTCGAAGGCCGCGACGATGTCGTCGATGTTGTCGACGGCCTGGGGTTTTTCGACCTTGGCGATGACGGGGAGGCGGCGGCCCTCTTCGTCCATGATGCGGTGGACGTCTTCGATGTCGCGTCCGCTGCGGACGAAGGAGAGGGCGATGATGTCGGCGCCTGTGCGCAGGGCCCAGCGGAGGTCTTCGATGTCCTTTTCGGAGAGGGCGGGGACGGAGACGGCGACGCCGGGGAGGTTGAGGCCTTTGTGGTCGGAGACCATGCCGCCTTCGATGACGGTGGTGTGGACGCGGGGGCCGTCGACTTCGGTGACTTCGAGGGTGACGCGGCCGTCGTCGATGAGGATGCGTTCGCCGGCGGTGACGTCGGCGTTGAGGCCGGTGTAGGTGGTGCCGCAGGTGTGGCGGTCGCCTTCCATGGGTTCGACGGTGATGGTGAAGTCGTCGCCGCGTTCAAGGAGTACGGGTCCTTCGCGGAAGCGGCCGAGGCGGATCTTCGGGCCTTGAAGGTCGGCGAGGATGCCGACGCTGCGTCCGGCTTCGTCGGATGCTTTGCGTACATGGTGGTAGCGGTCTTCATGTTCGGCGTAGGTGCCGTGGCTGAGGTTGAGGCGGGCGATGTCCATTCCGGCGTCGACCAGGGCTTTGATCTGGTCGTATGTGTCGGTTGCGGGTCCCAGGGTGCATACGATTTTGGCTCGGCGCATGGTGTGAGCCTAAACCTTACTTACGGGTAGTTAATTGGCTGCGGATGACTGCTCAACAACCTTTGGGTGAAGGGTTTTTGACAAGTGTTGAATTGTGCGGCGGGGTGCTCGGATGAGCATTCGGTTCGGTGATTCAGAGTTCGGGGTTTCAGAGTTTTGGTGGGGTCATGATGAAGCGGGCGTTCACCTGGGCGTGGACGGTTTGCTGTTGCGGTTCGAGGTCGAGTGCGGGGGCTGCGCCGGGGGTGGCGCCTCCCGCGAGGGGCGGCGGGCCGCCGTAGGCGCCGCGGGCGAAGGAGGCGGGGGCCGTGTTCTCGGCTCCGAGGTCGGCGAGTTCGACGAGGGCGGCGAGTTGGGCGCCGAGGGCGTCGGCGTATTCGCGGGCGCGCTGGACGGCTTCGCGGACGGCTTGGCGGCGGGCTTGGCCGTGGGCGGGTGAGTCGGGGCGCAGGGCCCACCGGGGTCCGTCGATGCGGGTCATGTCGAGGTCGGCGACGCGGGTGGTGAATTCGCCGAGTGCGGTGAAGTCGTTGAGGGTGGCGGTGATGTGGACGCGGCCGTGGTAGGCGCGGATTTTTTCGTCGCGTCCGCGTTGGTGGAGTTCGGGTGTGATGGAGAGGGTGCCGGTTTCGAGTTTTTCGATGGCTTCGCCGTAGCTGCGGGCGAGTTCGAGGACGGTGGTGTTGCGTCGGGTGAGGTCTTCGAGTGCGGCGCGGCGGTCTTTGCCGCGGGCGCTGACGGTGATGGTGAGGCGGGCGATTTCGGGGTCGACCTGGAGGCGGGCTTTGCCTTGGACTGCGAGGCGGGGCTGGTCGGGGGTGCCGTAGGGCTGTGTGGTGTGGGTCATGGGGTTCAGCCTGGCACTCGGGTGTGACAGTGGTTGTGCCGGAAGGGTTGGCAGCGGGGCGGCTGCTGGGTGACGCCGGGGCTGCGGGGCTGCGGGGCTGCGGGGGTGACTGCGGGTGGTCATCGAATAGAAACCTGTTGGGGGTGTTGCCGGGTGTGGTTCGTGGGTGATTATCTACGCGCGTTGTCCACGCGTGCGTGGGGTCTACGCGCGTTGTGCGGACAGAACTGTGCACGGAGAGATCAGAGATGTGGGAGACGAGATGCCGCTGAACCGAAGGACGTTCCTGGGCACATCGGCCGCGGCGGGTGCCGGTGTGGCCATGGTGGGTGCGGGGGCGGTGCCTGCCGAGGCGCATGGCCACGGGCCCGGGCGTCCGCAGAAGCGGTACTCGTTCACCGTGATGGGGACGACGGACCTGCACGGGAACGTCTTCAACTGGGACTACTTCACGGACAAGGAGTTCGACGACAAGGCTCACAACGATGTGGGTCTGGCGAAGATCTCGACGCTGGTGGACCAGGTGCGTCGGGAGAAGGGCCGTCACAACACCCTGATGATCGACGCGGGTGACACGATCCAGGGCACGCAGTTGTCGTACTACTACGCGAAGATCGATCCGATCACGGCGAAGCGCGGGCCGGTGCACCCGATGGCGCAGGCGATGAACGCGATCGGTTATGACGCGGCCGCGCTCGGCAATCATGAGTTCAACTACGGCATTCCGGTGCTGCGGAAGTTCGAGGAGCAGTGTGATTTCCCGCTGCTGGGTGCGAACGCGCTGGATGCGAAGACGTTGCGGCCGGCGTTCGCGCCGTATGTGATCAAGAAGCTGCGTACGCCGCACGGCCGGGATGTGAAGGTCGCGATTCTTGGTCTGACCAACCCGGGGATCGCTATCTGGGACAAGGCGAACGTGGGCGGGAAGATGGTGTTCCCGGGGCTGGAGGAGCAGGCGGCGAAGTATGTGCCGCGGCTGCGTTCGATGGGTGCGGATGTGGTGATCGTGTCGGCGCACTCGGGGAGCAGTGGGACGTCGTCGTACGGTGACCAGATTCCGTATGTGGAGAATGCGGCGGGTCTGGTGGCGGAGCAGGTGCCGGGGATCGATGCGATTCTGGTGGGTCATGCGCATTCGGAGATTCCCGAGTATTTCGTGGAGAACAAGCAGACCGGTAAGAAGGTGGTGCTGTCCGAGCCGCTGAAGTGGGGGCAGCGGTTGACGTTGTTCGACTTCGACCTGGTGTGGGAGAAGGGTCGCTGGGTGGTCGAGAAGGCCGGTTCGCAGGTGTTGAACTCGAACACGGTGGCTGAGGATCCGAAGATCACGAGGATGCTGGCGGACGAGCACACGAAGGTGGTCGCGTACGTCAACCAGGTGATCGGTACGTCGACTGCGGCGATGACGACGGCCGAGGCGGCGTGGAAGGACGAGCCGATCATCGATCTGATCAATGTCGTCCAGGCGGAGACGGTGAAGGCGGCGCTGGCGGGTGGCGAGTACGCGGCGCTGCCGGTGTTGTCGCAGGCGTCGTGTTTCTCGCGTACGGCGCAGATTCCTGCGGGGAATGTGACGATCAAGGATGCGGCGGGTCTGTATCCGTTCGAGAACACGCTTGAGGCGCGGTTGTTGACAGGTGCGCAGATCAAGGAGTATCTGGAGTTCTCGGCGCGGTATTACGTGCAGACGGCGGCGGGTGTTCCGGTGGATACGGCGAAGCTGACGAATGCGGACAACACCCCCGACTACAACTACGACGCGGTGTCCGGTCTGACGTATGACATCGACATCGCGAAGCCGAATGGTTCGCGGATCGTGGGTCTGTCGTTCGAGGGCAAGGCGATTGATCCGGCGGCGCAGTTCGTGCTGGCGGTGAACAATTACCGGGCGAGTGGTGGGGGTAACTTCCCGCATGTGCCGGGTGCGAAGCAGTTGTGGGCGAATTCGGAGGAGATCCGGAACACGATCATTGCGTGGGTGCAGGCGAAGGGTTCGGTGGATGGTGCGGAGTTCGCTTCGGTGGACTGGCGTCTGACGCGGGATGGTGTGCCGGTGTTCTAGATCGGTAGCGGTGGTTTGTGGGTTTCTGCCGGCGGCGTGGTGTCCAGGAGGTGTCTGGGTGCCACGCCGCGGGCGTGTCGGGCCGGGGTGGGGCGTGGTGGGGGGGCGTGGTGGGGGGGGCGTGGTGGGGGGGGCGTGGTGGGGGGGCGTGGTGGGGTGGTTGGCGGGCCGGGTTGTGTCCGGGTGGCCGGGGCGGCGGTTTCCGCCTTCTCGGTCTTTTCCTTGAGTGCGGCGTCAGGGTGGGTGTCTCCCTGGACGGCGATGGGTCGCTGGAGGCGGGCGGCCGCTTCTCTGTGTGTGGGGTGGGTCAGTTGGTTTGTACGAGGGGGGTGAGGCTGGGGCCCTGTGCGGGGATGTCGTGGTGGGGGGTGAGGCCGAAGGTGGTGAAGGCGGTGCGTTGTGGGAGGGGGTAGGGGGTGGTGCCGGTGAGGTTGTTGAGGATGGTGGCGCTGCGCCAGGCGGCGAGGCCGAGGTCGGGGGCGCCGACTCCGTGGGTGTGGCGTTCGGCGTTCTGTACGTAGATGTTGCCGGTGATGGCGGGGTCGAGGTCGAGGCGGTATTGGTCGTCGATGCGGGGGCGTCCGGAGGTGTCTCGGCGCAGTTGGGTGCCGAGGTTGCCGAGGATGTGGTCGAGGGGGCGTTCGTGGTAGCCGGTGGCGAGGACGACTGCGTCGGTGGTGAGGCGGGAGCGGGTGCCTTGTTGGGTGTGTTCGAGGTGGAGTTCGACGCGGGTGGTGGCTACGCGGCCTGCGGTGCGTACGTGGACGCCGGGGGTGAGGGTGGCGTCGGGCCAGCCTCCGTGGAGGGTGCGGCGGTAGAGCTCGTCGTGGATGGCGGTGATGGTGTCGTGGTCGATGCCTTTGTGGAGTTGCCATTGGTGGGGGACGAGTTGGTCGCGTACGTGTTCGGGGAGTGCGTGGAAGTAGCGGGTGTAGTCGGGGGTGAAGTGTTCGAGGCCGAGTTTGGAGTACTCCATGGGGGCGAAGGCGGGGGTGCGGGCGAGCCAGTGGAGTTTTTCGTGGCCGGCGGGGCGGGCGCGGAGGAGGTCGAGGAAGATTTCGGCGCCGGACTGTCCTGAGCCGATGACGGTGATGTGTTCGGCTTCGAGGAGTTGTTGTCGGTGGTGGAGGTAGTCGGCTGAGTGGATGACGGGGACGGTTCCGGCATCGGTGAGGGG
Source organism: Streptomyces sp. NPDC002809 (assembly GCF_040295435.1). Taxonomy (NCBI): domain Bacteria; kingdom Bacillati; phylum Actinomycetota; class Actinomycetes; order Kitasatosporales; family Streptomycetaceae; genus Streptomyces; species Streptomyces sp. NPDC002809. The sequence continues at coordinate 113,442 of NZ_JBEOVJ010000002.1, read as the reverse complement.
TTTGAGGGGTTCGGGGATGTGGGGTTCGGTTCCGATGCCGAGGGCGATGTGGCGGGTGTGGGCGCGGCCCAGGGCTTCGGCTTCGCCGTCGGGGTCGAGTTGGGTGAAGTCGACTTCGAAGTGGGCGTGTTCGGGGTTCCAGCGGATGGCGTCGACTTGGTGGCTGAAGTGGAGGCCGGGGAGTTGTTGGCTGACCCAGCGGCAGTAGGCGTCGTATTCGGTGCGTTGGATGTGGAAGCGCTCGGCGAAGTAGAAGGGGAAGAGCCGGTCGCGGGTGCGTAGGTAGTTGAGGAGGGTCCAGGGGCTGGTGGGGTCGGCGAGGGTGACGAGGTCGGCGAGGAAGGGGACTTGGAGGCTGGCGCCGTCGATGAGGAGGCCGGGGTGCCAGTGGAAGGCGGGGCGTTGTTCGTAGAAGGCTGTGGTGATGGGGGTGGGGATGCCGTGGGCGAGGGCGGCGAGGGAGAGGTTGAAGGGGCCGATTCCGATGCCGATGAGGTCGTGTGTCTGGTCGGTTTCGGGGGTGGGCCGGTCGGGCCGGGCTGTCATCGGTGCGTGCTGCCTTCTGTGAGTTCGGTGGTGAGGTGGGTGACGAGGTCGATGAGTTCTTGCAGGTCGTCGGGGGTGGTGTGGGGGTTGAGGAGGGTGGCTTTGAGCCAGAGGCGGCCGTGGGTGCGGGTGCGGCCGAGTACGGCGTGGCCTCGGGTGAGGAGGGTGCGGCGGATGGTGGCGACGGTGTGGTCGTCGGTGTTGGTGGGGCGGAAGAGGACGGTGGTGATGGTGGGTCGGTCGTAGAGGTCGAGGGTGGGGGTTTTGGTGATGAGGTCGGCGAAGTGGTGGGCGGCGGCGCAGGTGCGGTCGATGAGGTCGGCGAGCCCGGTGCGGCCGAGTGCTTGGAGGGTGACGGCGATTTTGAGTGCGTCGGGGCGGCGGGTGGTGCGGAGGGAGCGGCCGAGGAGGTCGGGGAGTCCGGCCTGGGTGTCGTCGTCGGCGTTGAGGTAGGGGGCGTGGTGGTGGAGGGCGTCGAGGTGGTGGTGGTCGGGGACGGCGAGGATGCCGGCTGATGCGGGTTGCCAGCCGAGTTTGTGGAGGTCGAGGGTGACGCTGCGGGCGCGGTCGAGGCCGTTGACCTTGTGGCGGTGGGTGGGGCTGAGGAGGAGGGGGCCGCCGTAGGCGGCGTCGATGTGGAGTTCGGCGCCGTGTGTGTCGCAGAGGTCGGCGATGTCGGTGAGGGGGTCGATCTGGCCGGTGTCGGTGGTTCCTGCGGTGGCGGTGACGAGGAGGGGTGTTCGTCCGTGGTGGCGGGTGAGGGTGTCGGCCAGGGCGGTGAGGTCGAGGGTGCCGTGGGGGGCGGGGACGGTGAGGGGGGTGGGGAGGCCGAGGAGCCAGGCGGCGCGGGTGATGCTGTGGTGGGCGTTGGTGCCGCAGATGGTCTGGACGGGGCCGTGGCGTTCGCGGGCGAGGAGCAGGGCGATTTGGTTGGCTTCGGTGCCGCCGGTGGTGATGAGGGCGTCGGGGTGGGTGTGGTGGGGGTAGATCTCGGCGGCGAGTGCTGCGGTGGTGTCGGCTTCGAGGGTGGAGGCGGCGGGGGCCTGGTCCCAGGAGTCCATGGAGGGGTTGAGGGCGGAGGCGGCGAGGTCGGCGGCGGCGGCGAGGGCGAGGGGTGGGGTGTGGAGGTGGGCTGCGCAGAGGGGGTCTGCGGGGTCTGCGGCGCCTTCGGTGAGGGCGCCGATGAGGGTGGCGAGGGCGTGGTGGGGGCCGGTTCCGTGTTCGGGGATGACGGGGTCGAGGGCGGCGCGTGTGTGTGCGGTGACGGTGTCGGGTCCGCCGGCGGGGAGGGGGCCGTTTCGGCGGCGGGCGCCTTCCTGGAGTGCGGTGAGGACGGTGTCGATGAGGGGGCGCAGGGCGGTGGGGCCGGTGGTGGATCCGGCGAGGGGTGGGGTGGGCATGGGTGGGGGGCCCTTCGGGTGCGCACGGGTGGACGACATGCCAGCTTGTCCGGGTTTCGGTGGGCGTTGCCGGGGAGCCTGGTGATCTGAACTCGAAAGGGGGATGGGTGGGCGCTTGGGGGGTGTTGGTGGGGGGTCCGGGTGGTAGTGGGTCGGGTGGTCGAGGTGTGCGGTGGTGGGTCCGTACATGGGTGTGCCCGGCGCGCCCTCGGGGTGAGGGCGGGCCGGGCACGGGTGGTGCGGGGTGATGTGGGGTGGTGCGGGGGGGGGTGTTCGGGGTGGTGCGGGGTTTGGGTCAGTGGGCGTTGCGGACGGTGAGGGCGCGGCTCAGGTCGTCGATCTGGTCGGCGAGTTTGCGGCGCAGGGCGGGGATGAGGGCCTGGTCGGTGAGGGCTTGTTCGCCGAGGTGGAGGCTGTCGGCGTCGATGGCGTAGGCGGGGAAGGCGTAGCGTCCGGCGGCTTCGGCGATGGCGGGGCCGCGGCGTACGGCGAGGGCGGTGGCTTCGGGGTAGTAGCGGGGTACGTAGGTGGTGACGAGGTCGGTCTGTTCGGGCTGCCAGAAGCCTTGGGCGGTGGCGGTGAACAGGTAGTTGGAGAGGCTGTCGTCGGTGAACATGGCGTGCCAGGCGGCGGCCTTGGCCTCGGCGGTGGGCAGTGCGGCGCGGCAGCGGGCGGCGCCTTCCTGGCCGGTGGCGCTGGGGTCGGCTTCGAGTTCGGCGGCGATCGCGGTTTCGTCGGTGGCGCCGAGGACGGCGAGGCGGGTGAGGATGCGCCAGCGCAGTTCGGGGTCGAGTTCGGGGCCGCCGGGGACGGTGCCGTCGGTGAGCCAGCCGTGGATGGTGTCGGGCTGGGTGGCGGCGTCGATGAAGTGGCGTACGGCGGTGAGGCGGAGGCCGGGTTGGGTGCCGTCCTCGGTGCGGCGGATGAGGTCGCGGGTGAGGGCGGTGAGGGTGGCGAGGGCGGTGGGGCGGTCCTCGGGGGTGACGTAGCGTGCGGCGATCTGGGTGTCGGCGAAGGCGAGGACGCCTTGGAGGAGGGCCAGGTCGGTTTCGTGCGGGAGGTGGGTGCGGGCGGCTTCGAGGTAGGTGGCGGGGGCAAGTTCGCCGTCTCGGACCATGTCGCGGGCGGCGTTCCAGACGACGGCGCGGGTGAGGGCGTCGGGGATGCCGGAGAGGCTGTGCAGGAGGGTGTTCCAGGAGCCGGGGTCGAGGCGGATCTTGGCGTAGGTGAGGTCGAGGTCGTTGAGGACGACGAGTGCGGGGCGGCGTCCGGGGCGGGTGGTGGTGTCGCCGTCCTGGGTGGTGCTGTCGCCGTCCTGGGTTGTGCTCGGCCGGGGGTTGCTCTCCTGGGGGATGCCGATGTCGAAGCGGTCGCGCAGGACGAGGCGGTCGGGGCCGGACTGGGTGTCGATGGCGTGGTCGTAGGTGCCGACGGTGATGCGGTGGGGGCGGGTGCCCTGGTGGTCGACGGTGAGGGACCAGGTGGTGTCGGTCTCGGTGAGGTGTGGGGTGAGGGTGTCGACCCCGGTGGTGCGCAGCCACTGGTCGGCCCAGGCGTGGACGTCGCGGTCGGTGGCTGAGGCGAGGTTGTCGATGAAGTCGGCGAGGGTGGCGTTGCCGAACCTGTGGCGGGCGAAGTGGGTGTTGATGCCGGCCAGGAAGTCCTTCTCGCCGAGCCAGGCGACGAGTTGGCGCAGGGCGGAGGCGCCCTTGGCGTAGGAGATGCCGTCGAAGTTGAGCATCGCGGACGCGGTGTCGGGGACGGCGGCGGGGTCGGGGGCGACGGGGTGGGTGGAGGGGCGCTGGTCGGCGTCGTATCCCCAGCCCTTGCGGGCGACGCCGAAGTCGACCCAGGTGTCGGTGAAGCGCGTGGCTTCGGCGAGGGTCTGGTAGCCCATGTACTCGGCGAAGGACTCGTTGAGCCAGATGTCGTCCCACCAGGTGAGCGTGACGAGGTCGCCGAACCACATGTGGGCCATTTCGTGGGCGATGACCATGCCGCGGGTCTGGCGTTCGGTGTCGGTGACGGCGGAGCGGTAGATGAATTCGTCGCGGAAGGTGACGAGGCCGGGGTTCTCCATGGCGCCCGCGTTGAATTCGGGGACGAAGGCCTGGTCGTAGGAGTCGAAGGGGTAGGGCTCGTCGAACTTCTCGTGGAACCGGTCGAAGCAGGCGCGGGTGATGTCGAGGATCTCGTCGGCGTCGGCGTCGAGGTGGGGCGCGAGGGAGCGGCGGCAGTGGATGCCGAAGGGCAGTCCGGCGTGTTCGGTGGTCACGGAGTGCCAGGGGCCTGCGGCGACGGCGACGAGGTAGGTGGAGACGGGCGGTGTGGGGGCGAGGGTCCAGCGGCCGTCGCCGGTGTGCTCGGCGATGCCGTTGCCGAGGACGGTCCAGCCTTCGGGGGCTGTGACGGTGAGCGCGAAGACGGATTTGAGGTCGGGCTGGTCGAACGCGGCGAAGACGCGCTGGACGTCCTCCATGAAGAGCTGGGTGTAGACGTAGGTCTCGTTGTCGGTGGGGTCGGTGAAGCGGTGCATGCCTTCGCCGGTGCGGGAGTAGCGCATGGCGGCGTCGATGCGCAGTTCGTGGGAGCCGGCGGTGAGGCCGGTGAGGGGGAAGCGGTTCCCGTCGAGGTCCGCGGGGTCCAGTGCGTGCCCGTCGAGGCTGATGGAGCGCAAGGTGGCGGGCTTGATCTCGACGAAGGTGTCACCGTCGGCGAGGGCGGTGAACTGGATGACGGTTCGGGAGTCGAAGGTCTCCTCCCCCGCGGTCAGATCGAGGTCGACCGCGTACCGCTGTACGTCGAGGAACTGGGCTCGGGCCTGCGCTTCATCGCGCATCAGTACGGACATGGGAGCCATGCTGCCGTATGCGGTGGGCGGAGTGCAGGCGGGTTCTCGCTGGGCTGACGGGTCCGGCCCGGTCCTTTGAGGGCTAAGATTCTTGACGACGTTGTACCTGCACGGAGGAGTGCCCGGGATGGCGAAGAAGCAGGCTTCCGCGAGTTCCGGCGCTGCCGGGGATAACGCGGGGTCCGTGGGGTCCGCGGGGTCCGCGCCGCGGCAGGATGCGGTGGCGTCGATCGTGGCGGACTGGCGGCGGGAGCGGCCTGAGCTGGATACGGCTCCGCTGGAGGTGTTCGGCCGTCTGCATCGGGCGTTCCTGCGGTACAGCGCGGCGATCTCGCGGCCGGTGGAGCGCAAGGGGCTGTCGATGGCCGGCTTCGATGTGCTGACGGCGCTGCGCAGGGCGGGGGCGCCGTTCCGGCGTACGGCGGGTGAGCTGGCCGATTCCGGGCTGATCAGTTCGGCGGGGGTGACGCTGCGGATCGACCGGCTGGAGAAGGACGGGCTGATCCGGCGGGAGCGGGATCCGCAGGACCGCCGGGTGGTGCATTCGCGGCTGACGGACGAGGGCCTGTCGGTGATCGACGAGCTGTTCTCGGAGCATCTGGACAATGAGCGGCGGATGCTGGGGGGGCTGACGGCGGCGGAGTGCGCGCAGTTGGCGGGGCTGCTGGAGAAGCTGGAGCGGTCTGTGCTGGCGGCGGAGTCGGGCGAGTAGTTCGCTCCGCGGGGGTCGCTCCGCGGGGCACCGGTACCTCGGGGCGGGGCGTGTCCTCAATCGCCGGACGGGCTTGAGTTCGGGCACCGTCACCCCGTGCGAAGGTGTCCTCAATCGCCGGACGGGCTTGATTGTGCCGGTGACAGGCTTGCGTCGACCGTGTCGGAGCCCGAAGCACCGTATGCCCTCAATCGCCGGACGGGCCGACTCTGCCGGTGTCCGGATTGGTCGTGCCGGCGATTGAGGACATGGGTCAGGCCGTCGCCGCCTGGGTTTCCGCTTCTGTGCGGTACATGCGGCGGACCCGGACCACGCCGAGGTCGTGCTGGTAGAGGTTCTCCGCCTGGTCGGCGTCGGTGCGCAGGTCCTCCAGCATGATGCGGTCCTGTTCGAGGACGTCCCAGTGGCGGTCCTCCAGGAGCGTCCTGTAGAGGAAGCGCCAGGTGTCACGCTGCCAGTCCGTCACCTTGCGGTAGCGCCAGAAGAAGACGGCGCAGCGGTTCTCGTCGATGGGGGTGGCCATGCCGACGATGCCGAAGGGGCCTCCGGGGCCGGCGGTCGGCGGGTAGGGGATGGTGAGGTCGACCCAGTCGACGCCGGTGCGGCAGAGCTCGACCCAGTCGAAGTTGACGCCGCTCTGGTCGGTCTTCTCGAAGAAGAACCCGCGCTCGGTCTCGCGGATGCGGAAGCGTGCGGTGGTCTGCCCCTCGGCCATGCTGTGCGAGTCGCGGTGGAGGAACGAACCGTGCATGGGGTCGAGCAGGTTCTCCACCGCGTAGCGCCAGTTGACGTTCCACTCGGCGTAGCAGAGGAATGCGGAGGTGCCGGGGTCGGTGAGGTGTTCGGGCAGCACGAGTGGTGCCGGTTCGGGGTGCTCGTTGTCGCCGAAGTAGGCGAGGATGCCGCCGGCGGTCTCGATGACGTGGGGTGCGGCGACGAGCTGCTTGCCTTCGAGGTTGCAGCCGGGCAGGCCGGGTACGGCGGCGACTGTTCCGGTGCCGTCGACCTGGACGCCGTGGTACCAGCAGGCGATGCGGTCGCCGAGGTGTTTGCCGAGGGAGAGGCGGGCGCCGCGGTGGGGGCAGCGGTCCTCCAGCATGTGGAGGGTGCCGTCGGCGCGGCGGAAGAGGAGCCATTCCTCGCCGAGGAGGGTGAGGCGCTTCATGCCTCCGGCGGGGACGAGGCCGGAGGGGCAGACGGCGTACCACTGGTTGCGGATGCCGGTGGCGAAGAGCCGGTCGGCGGTGCGGTTGCCGGGGCGGGCGACTTCGGAGGGGCGGGTGGGGGTGCCCGGGTCCGCGGTGGGGGTGTCGGTGGTCATGGTCGTCTCACGCTCCCAGGCGTCGCATCTCGTTACGGAAGGTTTCCTCGGTCCACGGACTGCCGTCGGGGGCGGGCAGGTCGCGGGCGTTGAGTCCGGCGACGAGGCCGGGCAGGTCGTGGGCTCCGCTGCCGAAGACTTCCTCGATCACCGCGGCGAGCTTCTTCTCGTACGGGGTGGGCTCGGCGGTGCGTGCCTGGTTCGGGTTGAGGTACTGCGGGGTGGTCTGGCTGGTCATGTCGGCTCCCTTCGGGGGGTGGTTCAGAGGTCGAGTACGAGGCGGGGGGTGCGGGCGCGGGAGACGCAGAGCATCATCGAGGCGCCGGCTTCGCGTTCGGTTTCGGTGAGCAGGAAGTCGCGGTGGTCGGGGGTGCCTTCGAGGACCTTGGTCTCGCAGGTTCCGCAGATGCCGTCGCGGCAGGAGGAGGTGACGGGGATGCCGGCGTTCTCCAGTGCGTCGAGGGCGGTGGTGCCGGGGCCGACTTCGACGGTGCGTCCGGTGCGCGAGCAGACGATGTCGAAGCTGCTGTCCTCGCCGTCGCGGGGTGCGGTGACGGGTGCGGCGAAGCGTTCGGTGCGGGCGTCGGGGCAGCGTTCCTCGACGGCGGCGAGGAGGGGTTCGGGGCCGCAGCAGTAGACCTGGGTGCCCGGCGGCAGGTCGCCGATGAGGGTGTCGAGGTCGATGTGGCCGTGTTCGTCCTGGGGGACGAGTTCGACGGATCCGCCGGGCAGTTCGGCGAGTGCGGCGAGTTCTGCGCCGAAGGCCATGGAGGTGCGGGTGCGGCCGCCGTGGACGAGGCGCCAGGGTGTGCCGTTGCGGGTGGCCTCGCGGGCCATGGCGAGGATCGGGGTGATGCCGATGCCGCCTGCGATGAAGAGGTAGCCGGTGGCGTCGCCCGTGGTGTCGAGCTCGAAGTGGTTGCGGGGGCCCTGGACGTGGAGGGTCTGGCCGGGGCGGAGCTGGGTGTGAACGTGGGCGGAGCCGCCGCGGGAGGCTGGTTCGCGGAGGATGCCGATGCGCCAGTGGGTGGTGTCGGCGGGGTCGGAGCACAGGGAGTACTGGCGGATGTGTCCGCCGGTGTGTACGTCGATGTGGGCGCCGGGCTGCCAGGCGGGGAGCGGGGCGTGGTCCGGGTGGGTGAGTTCGATGCTCAGTACGCCGTCGGCCTCCCAGGTCATGCGGTGGACGAGCAGGTCGAGCCGGGGTTCCTCGGCGGGCGTCATGACGGGTTGCCTCCTTCTCCAGAGGTATCGGTGGCGGTGGCGGGGAGCTTGACGGGCGGGGTGAACGGGGTGTTCATCGGGCCGAGTGCGGTGAGGTCGATCTCGACGAGGGTGGGGCCCGGGGAGGCGATGGCCTCCTTGATGACGGGTCCGGCGTCGGCTTCGGCGGCGATCCGTGCGTACGGGAGGCCCACGGCGGCGGCGAGGAGGGCGAAGTCGGGGGTGGTGAGGTCGACTCCGGAGCGGCGGGGGAAGTGGTTGTCCTGCATGTTGCGCAGGACGCCGTAGCCGCCGTCGTTGAAGACGAGAAGGGTGAGGTCGGGCTTCTCCTGGGCGAGGGTGAGGAGTTCGCCGAGGTGGACGGCGAGTCCGCCGTCGCCTGCGATGACGACGGTGGGGGTGCCGGGGCGGCCGAGTGCGGCTCCGATGCCCATGGCGAGGCCCTGGCCGATGCCGCCGCCGCGGGGGAAGACGTTGGTGGCCGGGTCGGTGATCTCCAGGAGGCGGTTTCCCCAGGTGGAGGAGGGGATGGTGACGTCGCGGGCGATGACGGATCCGGGCGGGCAGGCGTCGCGGACGGCGTCGTTGATCGCGGCCTGGGGGCCGATGGCGTGGCGTTGTGCGGTGCGTGCGTCGGTGCGGGCCTTGCGTACGCGGTCGGGCCAGCTCGTCTCCGTACCTCCGCTGGTGACTCGTCCCAGGAGTGCGGCGAGGACGGTGGCGGCGTCGCCGTGGAGGGCGCAGGTGGCGGGGTGGACGCGGCCGGGGGCGGCCGGGTCGAGGTCGATCTGGATGTGGACTGCGGGGAGTTCGAGGCTGTAGTCGGCGGTTTCGTTGGAGCGGAAGTGGGTGCCGATGGAGAGCAGGACGTCGGCTTCGGCGAGCAGGGCGCGGCCGGCGGGTGCGGTGGCGTAGTTGCCGAGGACGCGGTCGTCGGTCTCGGGGACGGAGCCGCGGCCGGAGTTGGAGGTGACGAGTCCGGCGTTCAGCGCGTCCAGGAGTGCGGCGAGTTCGGGGCGGGCGCTGTTGGCTCCGCCGCCGGCCCAGACGAGGGGGCGGTGGGCGGCGGACAGCAGGGCGGCGGCCCGGTCGAGGAGTGCCGGGTCGGGCAGGGCGGGGGTGGCCGCCTTCGGGACGGGGGTGCCGGTGAGCTGTTGGGGGGCGAACTGCAGGTCGATGGGCCATTCGACGCTGACCGGTCCGTGCGGTGCGGTGAGGGCGCGGGCCGCTGCGTCGCGGAGGATGTCGCCGGCGTCGGCGGCGTCGGTGACGGTGACGGCGTGGGTGGAGACCGCGCGGAGCATGCCGAGCTGGTCCTTGGTCTCGTGGATGAAGCCGCGTCCGGAGCCGAGGTGTTCGCTGTCGATCTGTCCGGTGATGTGGAGGACGGGGGTGCCGGAGCTCAGGGATTCGATGAGGGATCCTGCGGCGTTGCCCGCTCCCGTGCCGGTGCTGGTGAGGGCGCAGCCGAGGTTGCCGGTGGCGCGGGCGTAGCCGTCGGCGGCGTTGACTGCGGCGGCTTCGTGGCGGACGGGGACGAAGCGCAGGTCGCGGTCGACGGCTTCGACGAGCGGCAGGTTGTGCACGCTGACGATGCCGAACACCGTGTCGACGCCGAGTCCGCGCAGCGTCTCGACGAGCAGGTCGCCGCCGTTGGGTCGGTTCATGTCGGGTGCTCCTGAAGTGGGTGGGGTGGGGTGTTACGCGATGGCGCGGTTGAGGCCGCCGCAGACGTCGACGGTGGTGCCGGTGATGTACGAGGCCCTGGGTGAGAGGAGGGCGGTGACGGCGTACGCGACTTCGTCGGCGTTGCCGAGGCGGCCGAGCGCGATGCCGCGGTCGGCTGCGAGTCCGGCCTGCCAGGCGGGGTAGTCGAGGGGGCTGTCGGAGGCGGCGTGGCGGCGTTCCCACTGTCCGGTGTCGACGAGGCCGAGGCAGACGGAGTTGACGCGGATGCCGTCGGGGGCGAGTTCCCTGGACAGGGAGGTGGAGAGGTTGAGGATGCCGGCGCGGGCGGCGCTGGTCGTCATCAGTGCGGTCTCGGGCTGTTTGGCGAGGACGGCGTTGATGTTGACGACGGAGGCGTTGCCGGAGGCGCGCAGGTGGGGCAGGGCGGCGTTGAGGGGGTTGAGGACGCCGAAGAACTTGAGTTCGAGTTCGTCGCGCCAGTCGTCGGCGGTGGTCTCGGCGAAGGGTTTCATCCGGGAGGCGCCGGCGTTGTTGACGAGTCCGTCGAGGCCGCCGAGGCGGGTCGCCGCGTTCTCGGTGAAGGCCTGTACGGCGGCTTCGTCGCGTACGTCGCAGGGGGCGTGGTAGAGCGATTCGGGGCCGGCGAGTCCGTCGAGGGCGGTGGTGAGGGCGTCGGCGCGGCGGCCGCAGGTGGCGACGCGGGCGCCTTCGGCGAGCAGCATGCGGACTGTGGCGAGGCCGACTCCGGAGCTGCCGCCGGTGACGAGGATGCGGCGGCCTTTCAGGCGGAGGTCCATGGGGCGGGTGCTCCTTTCGGTCTGGGTGCGCGGGGCGCTCCGCGGGGGTACCGGGGCCCCCGGTGCGGGGGTGTCCTCAATCGCCGGACGGGCTTGGACCGGTTCGGCTCAGTGCATCGTGAAGCCGCCGTTGACCGCGAAGGTCTGGCCGGTCATGTAGCCGGACTCGTCGCCGATGAGGAAGGCGATGAGGCCGACGAGGTCGGCCGGTTGCTGGGGCCGGGAGATCGCCCGGTTCAGGCGGTACAGCTCGTGGCGTTCGGCGGGGATGCCGACGGCGGACTCCCCTTCGGTGAGGCCGGGGGCGACGGCGTTGACGGTGATGCCGTAGTCGCCGGTCTCGCGTGCCATGGCCCGGGTCAGGGAGATGACGGCGCCCTTGGAGGCGATGTAGTGGGCGAGCCGGGGTGAGCCGTACAGGGCGGCGTCCGAGGCGAGGTTGACGATGCGTCCGCTGCCGTGTTCCCGCATGAGAGGGAGGAGGGCGCGGGCGACGAGCCAGGGGCCGCGGGCGTTGACCGTCATGATGCGGTCCCAGGCTTCGACGTCGATCTCGTGGAAGGGTTTGCCGCCCACCGCGTTGGCGAGTCCGGCGTTGTTGACCAGTCCGTACAGCCGGGTGCCGTCTCCGGTGAGGGTGGCGGCGAGTGCGGTGACGGATTCCGGGTCGGCGACGTCGAGCGGGTGGAAGTCGGCGGTGATGCCCTCGGCGCGCAGGTCGTGGGCGGCCTGTCGGCCGGTGGTCTCGTCGAGTTCGGCGATGACGACGCGGTGGCCGTCGTTGCCGATCCGGCGGGCCGCGGCCAGTCCCAGGCCGCGGCCGGCGCCGGTGACGACGACCGTGCGGGGGGTGTCGTCGGTGGCCATCAGTCGCGGGTGATGCCGTGCATCGGGGAGTGCTCGGGGTAGGTGGGGACCTGCGGTTTCCGGGTACCGATGATGACGCAGAACAGGGCGTCGGTGTCGCCCTCGTTCTTCAGGGAGCGGGCGACTCCGGCGGGGACGACGATCATGTCGCGGTAGCCGAGGGTGCGGTATTCGGCCTCGTCGGCGCCGCGGTGGATGCCGACCTTGACCTGGCCTTCCAGGACGAAGAAGGCCTCCTCGACGTCGTGGTGGGTGTGCTCGGGGCCTTCGGCGCCCGGCGGGAGCAGCATGTTGGAGAGGGTGAAGCCGCCGGAGGGCAGGATGCGGTTGTCGTTCTCGTGGTTGCCGGTGGCGCCGGAGCCGACGTAGCGGATCTGGGCGCGGCGGTACTGGGCGCCGGCCTTCTCCTGGAAGGAGAGGGTGTTCCAGTCGGGCTCGCGGGAGTCCTTCGTGGCGATGAGGGAGTCGGTGAACTTCGCGAGGTCGCCGTCGGTCTCGTACGGGGTGTTGTCGATGGGCACGGGATGCTCCTTGGTTCGGTGGTGGGTGTGGGTGGTGGCTGCGTCGTTACGCGGGTAGGCGGGCGACGACGTGGAGGTGGGCGCGGACCCAGGCGTTGAAGGCCTCGGGGCGTTCCTGGTTGGAGAGGTGTCCGGCGCCGGAGAGGGTGACGTACACGGATCCGGTGAGTCCGCCGGCGATGGCCTGTGACTCGTCGGTGCCGGTGACGGTGTCCTGTTCGCCGCACAGGACGAGGGCCGGTGCGGTGATGGCGGGCAGGTCGTCGGTGAGGTCGGCTTCGGCCATGGATGCGGCGGCGTATCCGTAGCCGGGGGTGCGGACGGAGGCGGCCATGGTGGCGACGACGCGTTCGACGAGGCCGGGGGGTGCGGCGGCGGAGACGAGGCGTGGTCCGCGGGCGGCGGCGAAGGTTCCGGGTCCCTGGTCGGCGAGTTGTCCGGCGCGCTCGCGCATGGCGCGGGCCTTGTCCGGGTGCGTTCCGGAGCCGCGGCTGGAGTCGGCGACGATCAGGGAGGCGACGAGGTCCGGGTGGCGGGTGGCGAGGCGCAGTGCGATGACTCCGCCCCAGGAGACGCCGAGGACGTGGGCGGGGGCGCCGTGTTGACGGATGAGGGCGGCGGCGGTGTCGGCGTAGCCGTCGAGGCCGGGGGCGTGGGCGGGGTCGGCGGAGTCGGCGTAGCCGGGGGCGTCCCAGGCCACGATGCGCACCTGGTCGGCGAGTCCGTCGAGTTGGGGGGTGAAGGCGGCGGAGGAGGAGCCGATGCCGTGGAGGCAGAGCAGGAGCGGGGCGTCGGGGTCGCCGGCTTCCCGGGTGTGGACGGCCCCCGCGGCGGGGGCGGCGGGGCCGACGGCGGCCGGTGCGGCCTCCGGGCGGGTCGTGGAGGTCACAGGATCTGCCCCGCCCGTCGCGGTCACAGAATCCGTCCCGCCCGTCGCGGTCACAGGATCTGCCCCGCCCGTCGCGGTCACAGGATCTGTCCTGCCCGGCCGACGACGGCGCCGAGGCTGCGGAGCACGGCGTGCGGGACGACCTGGCTGGTGGCGGGGTTGGCCTCGTCGGGCCGGTGGGCGACCTCGAAGCGGTACGTGCCGTGCGGGCCGGCCGCATCGATGACGTGGCGGGTGAGGGTGGCGGCCGGGTCGGCGACGACGACGACCTCGACGAGGGCGGGGTCGCCGGTGGCGAGGGCGACGGATGCGGCGACGTTGGTCGACTTGGGGAATCTCACCGGGACGTCGATCGCGGTGCCGCGCATCACCTCGACGGGTTCGGTGGTGGTCCGCAGCCGTTCGGTGAGTTCGGCGTCCATCCACGGCTGGTGGAGGGTGCTCGGGAGTTTGGTGGTGGTGAGGGTGACGGAGGTGAGGGGGCCGAGTCCGCGGACGGCCTGGAGGAGGTCGAGTCCGCCGACGGCTCCGCCGGTGAAGTAGACGCGTCCGGGTCCGGCGGCGCGCAGCCGGTCGGTGAGGTCGGGGTCGACGAGGGCGCCGGTGGAGGCGATCAGCAGGTCTGCGCCGCTGTCGAGGACGCGCTCGGCCCATTCCCGTACGACTGCCTGGCCCGCTGCTTCGACGATGAGGTCGCAGACGGTGAGGGCGTCCTCGAAGGAGAGCTGGGGTGCGGGGGCGTCGACGAGGGGGCGGTTGTCGATGATGCAGGTGAGTTCGGCGCCGGGGATGTGGCCTTCGGCGAGTGCGGTGCCGACGACGCGTCCGATGGCTCCCCAGCCGACGAGGCCGATGCGGCGGGCGGGGCGGGTGGGGGTGTCCGGCCGGGGGGTGAGGGTGGAGGTCATGCGGTCACCTCTTCTGGAGCGTCGGTGGGGGTGGCGAGGGGGCCGGGGTCGGGAGTGCCTGCCATGTGGCAGCGGATGGCGGCCGAGGGCGGGCCGGCGGTTCCCCAGAGGTCGGAGAGGTCGGGGGTGCGGCGCCAGACCTTGGCGATCCAGGTGTCCTCGACGATCTGGGCGACCTCGGAGGTGTATTCGCAGACGAGTCCTGCGGGGTCGGTGAAGTACGAGAAGGTGTTGTTGCCGGGGCCGTGCCGGCCGGGCCCCCACTGGGGGTTGATGCCGTGGTGGCGGAGGCGGCCGAGGCCTCGCATGAAGTGGTCGACGGACGTCATCTCGTAGGCGACGTGGTTGAGAGACGTCCACTCGGCCTGGTTGAACGCGATGCAGTGGTGGTCGGCGTTGCAGCGCAGGAACGCCATCCGGTGTTCGGACCAGTCGGAGACGCGCAGGCCGAGGACCGAGGTGTAGAAGGCGACGGCGGCGTCGATGTCCGTGGTGTTGAGGACGGTGTGGGTGACGCCGACGGGGACGGCGGCGTCGCGGCCGCGGGGGGTGACGGCGTGGGTCTGGGCGCTGAGTTCGATCAGCCGGCCCTCGGGGTCGGTGAAGCGGAGTCCGTAGCCGCCGCCGACCTGGTCGAGGGGGCCGGGCCCTGCGACGGGGACGATGCCACGGGCGAGGAGCCGGCGGGCGGCCTCGTCGATCTCGGCGGGAGTGGCGACGGCGAAGGTGATGCGGCCGAGGCCGTTGCCTTCGCCACGGCTGAGGTGGAGGACGTGGTGTTCCTCTCCGGTGCCGCGCAGCCAGGTGGCGTCCGCTTCCTGTTCGACGGGTTCCAGGCCCCAGACCTCGCGGTAGAAGTCGGCGGACTCGGTGAAGGCGGGGGTGCGGAGCTCGACGGAGCGCAGGGCGCGGAGCCGGGCGACGGGTTCGAGGGACGGGCGGCGGGTGTGGGGGTTCTCGTACGGCATGGGGGCTCCGGCTTCTTCTCGCTCGGCTTCGCAGGCGGTCACGGGGTGTTTCGTCGGGATCGGGCTGGACCAGGGAGCCGGGTCCGGTGCCGTGCATCGGAAGGCGGCGGAGGACGTCATGGCGACCGACGACAACGCGGCGGGGTGCGGTGCCGGAGCCCGCGAGCCCGGCATGGCCCTTAGGTGGCCCAGGGCAGCGGGGTGGTGTCGGTGGCCCAGTAGAGGGACTTCTGCCGCTGGTAGCCGCGGATGAGGTCACGGCCCTTCTCGGTGCCGATGCCGCTGTCCTTCAGCCCGCCGAACGGGGTGGAGATGCTGAACTGCTTGTACGTGTTGATCCAGACGGTGCCCGCGTCGATACGGCGGGCGAGGTGCCAGGCCCTGGCGTGGTCGCGGGTCCAGATGCCGCAGGCCAGTCCGTACACGCTGTCGTTGGCCTGGGCGACGAGGTCGTCCTCGTCGTCGAAGGGCAGGGCGATCAGGACCGGGCCGAAGATCTCCTCCTGGCAGACACGGGCGGTGTTGGGCAGGCCGTCCAGGACGGTGGGTAGGTAGTAGGCGCCGTCGCGGTAGCGCTCGTCTTCGGGGGCCGCTCCCCCGCAGCGGACGGTGGCGCCCTCCTCGCGGGCCAGGTCGACATAGGCGGCGACGCTGTCGCGGTGACGGTGGTGGACGAGCGGGGCGACCTGGGTGCCGGGGTCGGTGCCGGGTCCGACGCGCAGCTTCTCGGTACGGGAGACGAGTTCGCCGAGGAACTCCTCGTACCGGGAGCGGGCGACGAACAGCCGGGAGCCGGCGATACAGCTCTGTCCGCTGGAGGAGAAGACGCCGTACATGACGCCGGCGAGTGCCCGCTCCAGGTCGGCGTCCTCCAGCACGACCGTCGGGGACTTGCCGCCCAGCTCCAGCGAGACGGGGATGAGCTTGTCGGCGGCGGCATGGGCGAGGGTGCGGCCGGTCGCGGTGCCGCCGGTGAAGGTGATCTTCTCCACGGCCGGGTGGCGGACGATCGCGTCGCCGATGACGCTGCCGCGGCCGGGCAGGACGGAGAGCAGGGCGGGGGGCATCCCGGCCTCGGTGAGTGCCTGGTGGACGAGGCGGCCCAGGGCGAGAGCGACGAGAGGGGTCCACTCGGCGGGCTTGAGGAGAACGGCGTTGCCTGCCGCGAGTGCGGGAGCGAGCTTCTGGGCGTCGCTGGCGATCGGTGAGTTCCAGGGCGTGATCGCGCCGACGACGCCGATGGGCTCGTGGACGCTCATCGTGACGTACGGGCCGCGGGAGGGGGTGAGGGTGTCCTCGGCGGTCTCCAGGGCGGCGGCGGTGTAGCGGAAGGTGCCGGCGGCGCTGAGGACGAGGGCGCGGGTCTCGGTGCGGCATTTGCCGGTGTCGGAGGTCTGCAGGGCGGAGAGCCGGTCGGCGCTCTGCTCGACGAGGTCGGCGATGCGGTGGAGCAGCCGGGCGCGGAGGTGGGCGGGGAGCTCGCGCCAGGCGGGGTCGTGGGCGGCGCGGGCGGCTGCGGCGGCGGCCTCCTCGACGTCGTCGAGGGATGCGGCGTGCACGGTGGCGATGACCTGGCCGGTGGCCGGGTCGACCGTCTCGATGAGGGCGCCACGGCCCTGCCGCCACTGCCCCGCGACCAACACCTCGTCGGCAAGCATCAGTTGGCCTCCTGCGATCGGATCGGTTACCTCAGGCCTAAAAATCTAAGGGCTTAAGTATTTGTCCGCAAGCCCCCTCGGCAAAATCTCCTTTTGCCTCGAAGGCCTTGACGGCGGCCACCCCCGGGCAGGTAAAACTTAAGCGCTAAGAAGCTAGGCACTTATAGAAGTTCCCAGAGGACAGTGGGAGATTTCACAAGCTCACGAGCGCTGTACGACCGTCCCCACCCGTACGCTCAGCTGACTCACGCCTCCTCTGCGACCTCGTACACCTGGCTCCCCAACCGCTCCGGCCCCACGCGGAGCAGGAGGAACCCTGGATGAGCACCGACATCTCGAAGGACGCCGCGCCGGGCTCATCGCCGGACGGCACCACCCGCGCCACCATCGCCGCCCGCTTCGAGCGCCTGCCGCTCTCCCGCTGGCATGTCACCGTCCGTCTGATCGTGGGTGTCGTCACCTTCTTCGAGGCCTTCGACCAGTTGCTGATCGCCTACGCACTGCCGGAGCTCCGTGACGAGTGGCAGCTGTCCACGGGCGACGCCACCGCCGTCCTCACGGTCGGCTCGGCAGGCATGCTGATCGGCGCCCTGCTCTCGGGGCGGCTCGCCGACCGCTACGGCCGGGTGAAGGTGATCGCGTACTGCGTGGCCGCGTCCGGCATCGCGAGCCTGGCGCTGACCGCCTGCACCTCACTCACCCCGTTCCTGGCCCTCCGCTTCCTCCAGGGGCTCGCGATCGGGGGCGAGGTGCCCGTGGCCGCGGCCTTCATCAGCGAGATCACCCGGAGCTTCAAGCGGGGCCGCTTCGTCCTGCTGTACGAACTCGTCTTCCCGGCCGGTCTCACCATCGGCGCCCTGGTCGCGGCCTGGGTGGTCCCGGCTGCGGGCTGGCGCGTGATGTTCGCGGTCGCCGCCGTGCCCGGCCTGCTGGCCTTCCTCGTCCAGCGCAGGGTCCCGGAGTCGCCGCGCTGGCTGGCGGAGCGGGGACGGCTGGAGGAGGCCGAGGCGGTCATGGCCGAGATCGAGGCCGAGGTATCGGCGGCGACGGGTGAACCACTCCCCCGCCCGGCCGGCCCCGCCTCCACCGCTCCGGAGCCCACGGCAGCGGCCGCCACCCCGGCGGAACGCGCCGCGACCGGCGTGCGCGGCCTGTTCACCGGCCGCTACCGGCGCCGCACGCTGGTCGTCGGCGTGATCTGGTTCACCGGCTACTTCGTCAACTACGGCGTGACGTCCTGGCTGCCCAGCATCTACAAGGACGAGTACGGCCTCACGCTCTCCGACGCCCTGCTCCACTCCACGGTGACCTCGGTCGCCGGCCTGCTCGGCTGTCTGATCGTCGCCCTCACGGTGGACGTCCTGGGCCGACGCCGGATCTTCGCCCTCGGCCTCGGCGCCTCGGCCGCGCTCCTGCTCACCCTGGCCGCACTCGGGGCCGACACCCCCGCACAGGTCCTGATCTGGACCTCCCTCTCCGCGGTCGGCTTCTTCGGCTCCAACATCTGCCTGTACCTGTACACGCCCGAGCTCTACCCGACCCGGATGCGAGCCCTGGGCTGCAGCGTCGGCGGCGCGGTCAACCGGCTGGGCGTGATCCTCGGCCCGATCCTGGTGGGAGTGGTGTACGCGGCGGGCGACAGCGTCGCGGCGGTGTTCGTGATGCTGGGCGCGGTGGCCGTGGTGGGCGCGGTGGTGGCGGGGACGCTGGCGGAGGAGACGGCGAACCGGCCGCTGGAGGAGATCTCGCCCTGAGCCCGGAACCCTGAACCCTGAACTCCGAGTCCTGAACTGCGAGCTCAGCCCGGAACTACAAGCCCTGAACTGCGAGCTCAGCCCGGAACTCCGAGCCCTGAACTCCGGCTCCCGAACTCCGATTCCTGAGCCCTGAGCCCTGGCCCCGAACGCCCGACGCCCGCCCCGGAGCCCCGAACGCCGAACATCGGCCCGGGGCTCCGGCCGCTAGGCCGTTGCGCCGCCCGTCCCGTTCGCCGACTCGTCCGCGATGCGCTCATGGTGGCGGATGACCTCGGCCACGATGAAGTTCAGCAGCTTCTCGGCGAACGCGGGGTCCAGATGGGCGCTCTCCGCCAGATGCCTCAGCCGTGCGATCTGACGGGACTCGCGGGCCGGGTCGGCCGGGGGAAGCTGATGGGCCGCCTTGAGGTGGCCGACCTGCTGGGTGCACTTGAAGCGCTCGGCCAGCATGTGGACGACAGCCGCGTCAATGTTGTCGATGCTCTCGCGCAGCCGGTTCAGTTCGGCGCCTACGGAATCGTCGATGTCGCTCGTGGTCATGGTCAGCGAGCTTAGACGGGCCGGGCTACGGGATGATCGTCGGAGGGTGTTCCGGGTCCGGGACCCGGTCGCTCCAGCCGCCCGGCACACTGCGGCCCTGCTGCTCGCGGAAGCGCACCGGGGCCATGCCGACGCGGCGGGCGAACAGGCGCGAGAAGTAGGCCGGGTCGTCGTACCCGACCCTGCGGGCGACCGCGGCGACGGGCAGGTCGCCGGTGGCGAGGAGCTCCTTGGCACGGCCGAGCCGGATGCCCAGGAGGTAGTCCTTCGGGCTGCAGCCGGCCCCCCGCCGCACCGCGGTGCGCAGTTCGGCGGGCGTCATGCCGTGCCGGGCGGCGTGCTCGGCGACGGACAGCGGCTGGAACGCGTCCCGGGCCAGGGCGTGCAGCACCGGGTCACCGTCGGGGTTGACGTCGGCACGGGCCCGGCGCAGCGCGACGAGGAGTTCGTGGACGGCCGCGCCGGTCTCCACCTCCAGCAGCGGATTGCCGCGCCGGGCCGCCCGGACCATCCGGCCGACGGCGGCGCGCGGTGCCGCGGTGTCGGAGAGCGGGACCAGGGGGCGGTCCGGCTCGATGTAGCCGAGCTCGGTGTACGTGGCGGTGGCGGGCCCGGTGAAGTCGACGAAGCTCTCGTCCCAGCCGGTCACCGGGTCGGCACCGTAGTGGTGCGGGGTGCCGGGGGTCAGCCAGATGAGGCTGGGCGCGGTGACGGGTACCCGGCGCCCGTCCGGGCCGATGAACCACCCGCTGCCCGCGTTGATGACGACGGCAACATGGTGGTCGAGAGTGCGGGGGCCGACGGTCGGCAGCGTGCCGTGCTGCAGGCCGACGCCCAGACAGACCAGGCCGAGGCGGTGGTGGAGCGGGCTCGGGGTGAAAAAACGCATCCAGGTGTGGTACATCGGCCTTCGCTCCTCCGTCCGCGGCGAGGTGACGTGCGCCGTCGTGTGCTGCGTCCAATCAGCAGTGATCTTTGTCCATGGACCGGCCGCACGCCAGGGGGCGAGGCTGGGCCGTGACATTCCTCCCGGGTTCGCCCGCTCCGTCACACGTACCGCGTTCCGCTGACTCCGGCCCGCGCAGCGCGGCGTTCACGGGACCGCGCGCACAGGAGAGAACGAGCACGATGGCTGACTTCACCGTGGGGGACGACCACTTCCGGATCGACGGGAAGCCCGTACGGCTGCTGTCGGGGGCCCTGCACTACTTCCGGGTGCACGAGGCGCAGTGGGAGCACCGGCTGTCGATGCTGCGGGCGATGGGCCTGAACTGTGTCGAGACGTATGTGCCGTGGAACCTCCACGAGCCGCGGCCCGGCGCGTACCGGGACGTCGCGGCGCTCGGCCGATTCCTGGACGCGGCACACCGGGCCGGTCTGTGGGCGATCGTCCGCCCGGGCCCGTACATCTGCGCGGAGTGGGAGAACGGCGGGCTGCCGGCGTGGGTGACCGGGCGGTTCGGCCGGCGGGTGCGGACCCGGGACGCGGGCTATCTGGACGCGGTGGAGCGGTGGTTCGCCGAGCTGCTGCCGCAGGTGGTGGAGCGCCAGGCCGACCGCGGCGGTCCGGTGATCATGGTGCAGGCGGAGAACGAGTACGGCAGCTACGGCACCGATGCGGTGTATCTGCGCCGAGTGGCCGAGATGCTCGTCGCGTTCGGCGTGAGCGTTCCGCTGTTCACCTCCGACGGGCCGGAGGATCACATGCTCACCGGCGGTTCGGTGCCCGGCCTGCTCGCCACGGCGAACTTCGGTTCGGGGGCGCGCGATGCCTTCCGGGTGCTGCGTCGTCATCAGAGCGCCGGTCCGTTGATGTGCATGGAGTTCTGGTGCGGCTGGTTCGAGCACTGGGGCGCGCCGCCCGTCGTACGGGATCCGGCGCAGGCCGCCGACGCGCTGCGGGAGATCCTGGAGTGCGGGGCTTCGGTGAACATCTACATGGCGCACGGGGGGACGAACTTCGCCGGCTGGGCGGGCGCCAACCGCTCCGGGCCGCTCCAGGACCAGGACCTGCTGCCGACGGTGACGTCGTACGACTACGACGCCCCGATCGACGAGTACGGGCGGCCCACGGAGAAGTTCCGGCTCTTCCGGGAGCTCCTCGCGCCGTACGCGGACGGGCCGCTGCCCCCGCTGCCGCCGGAGCCCGTCGGCCTGGCTCCGGTGCGGGCCGGACTGACGGAGTGGGCGCCGCTGCCGGATGTCATGGAGGCGCTGGGCGAGGAGGAGGCGGCGGAGTCCGGGGTGCCGCCCACGTTCGAGGAGCTGGGGGTCGACCGCGGCCTGGTGCGCTACCGGGTCGCGGTGCCGGGTCCGCGCGGCCCGTACACCCTGGGCGTTTCGGGCCTGCGGGACCGGGCGGTGGTCTATGTGGACGGGGTCCGCAGGGGCGTCCTGAGCGAGGAGGACGGAACTCTGGCGGAGCCGGTGGGCGGGCCCGCCGAGGTGGAGCTGTGGGTGGAGTCGCTGGGCCGGGTCAACTACGGGCCCCGGCTGGGCGAGCCGAAGGGGATCACCGGGGGCGTGCTGCACGAGCGTCAGTTCCTGCACGGGGTACGGGCCCGGGCGCTGCGGCTCGACGCGTTCGACGAGCCGGCCGCGGTGGCGGGCGTCCCGTTCGTGCCGGTCGACGGGTCGGGGGGCGCCGGTCTGTACCGGGGCACGTTCGAGGTCGCCGACGTGTCCGGAACGGGGCACGCGGGGCTCGAACTGCCCGGCTGGACGCGTGGGTTCGTCTGGGTGAACGGCTTCTGCCTCGGGCGCTACTGGTCGGTGGGCCCGCAGCGGACGCTGTACGTGCCGGGTCCGGTGCTGCGGGACGGCGTGAACGAGGTGTGGGTGCTGGAGGTGGAGAGCGCGGGGTCACCGTGTGCGGAGCTGGGGCCGGGGGTGCCCGTACGGACGGACGGCCCGGCCGACACGGACGGCCCGGCCGACACGGACGCCTGACGGACCCCGACTGCCCCGGGCCGCACCCGTCTGCCCGGGGCGCACCCTTCTGCCCCGGTCTACAGTGGTGAGGAGTTGAGCGTCGCGAAGTGGGGGTGGGGACGTGACGGACAGCCCCCACGGCGGCCCGGTGGTGCACGGCTTCCCGCATCTGGCCACCATCCGCTCGGCGATCACCGCGCTCTACCGCCGCCTGTCGTACGACGGCGTCCACCGCTTCGCCCCGAGCCTCGCCCCCGCCGACGCGGCGTTCGCCGACGCGGACGACCTGCATCTCGGTGCGCAGCGGGTGGCCCGGGCGATGGTGCAGCATCTGCGGCTGCCGGACGCCCGGATGATCGTGGCGTTCCGTGCGATGGAGCATGCGGGAAGTGTCGAACTCGCGGCGGGGCCGGAGTACTTCATCGAACTGAACGACCGCTTCCGGACCCATCGCAGGGACATCGGTGCCGCGTTGTCGCACGAGGTCATGCATGTGCTGCTGCACCGGCTCGGCCTGGAGTTCCCGGGGACGCGTGACAACGAGATCCTCACCGACACCGCGGCGGCCTATCTGGGGGCGGGCTGGCTGCTGCTGGACGCGTTCCGTCAGGACGCCACGTCCAGCCAGAAGCTCGGCTACCTCACCCCGGAGGAGTTCGGGTACGTGCTGGCCAAGCGGGCGCTGGCCTTCGACGAGGATCCCTCGCCGTGGTTCACCAGCCCGCAGGCGTACACCGCGTACACCAAGGGCCGGGCTCAGGCCCTGCGCGAGAGCGTGCAGCCGCCGCTGACGGCGGCGGGCTGGTCGGGCCGGCGCCGGTACGCCAGGGACCGGCGGTACGCACAGGACCATCCCGGTTCGGTTCCGGTCCCGGGTCCGGATGTTCCGTACGCCTTCGAGGCCGGCGGCGACGGGCTGCGGGTCGCGTTCCCGTGTCCGACCTGCCATCAGCGCAACCGGGTTCCGGTCCGCGGCCGGGTGCGGGCGCGGTGCGCACTGTGCCGGACGGTGCTGGACTGCACCACCTGAGAGGGCCCGCCACGGGCAAGAGGCCCTGGCGTGCGGCGTATTACAGTCGAAATATGACAGAAGATCCGATGGCGCCGGCAGGGGGCGGGCCAAGCCTGTTCGATGCGCTGTACGAGGGTGAGGACGCCGTCGTACGGCTGCTCCGCGCCGGTGTGCCCGCCGAGTCGGTGGACGAGGACGGTGCGAGCGCGCTCTATCTCGCGGCGGTGTCGGACCGTCCGGGGGTGGTGCGGCTGCTCCTCGCCGCGGGCGCCGACCCCGACCTGGCATGCGGCCCCGAGTCGGGTGATCTGCCGCTGTGCGGGGCGGCGTGCGGCGGGCACACGGAGGTGGTCGAGGCGTTGCTGGCAGCCGGGGCGCGGCCGGATCTGCGCGAGCAGTTCGGGTTCACGGCGCTGCGGTGGGCGGTGGGGCTCGGTCACGCGCGTACCGCCGAAGTTCTGCTGGCGTACGGCGCCGACCCGTGCCTGCCGGGTCCGGAGGGCGAATCGCCTCTGCTGCGCGCCGCCCGCCGGGGCTCCCTGCCGACGGTGCGCGCGCTGTTGCGGCACGGTGCGGGGGCGGTGGAGGGCGCGGCCGAGGAGGCGCTCGGCGAGGCGCGGCGTCTGCTGGACACCGACCTGGAGCAGGAGATGCGGGTGGGCCTGCGGGAGTTGTACGGGGACACGGAGTCGTACGAGGTCGTGGTGGACCGGAGCGTCGTCGACGGCGGCGAGACGCTGACCGTCGAGCTGGTCCGCGACGGGCGGCCTACTGCGGGCCGGGACCAGCAGACGGGGCACGGCGCGATCGCCACGGTGCTGGAGACGGAGCTGGGCCTTTCCGCCCCCTTCGAGGAACTGGCACGGCGGGCTCTGCGGTCCGGGGGCCCGGAGCTGGAGAACTGGCGGACGTCGGCCGAAGCGCTGAGCCAGCGTGGCGGGGAGGAGACCCGCCAGGTGGCGGCCGCGTGGTGCGCGGCGGCTGATCCCTTGCGGCGGGCGTTCGGCGCGGAGGTGCTGGCGCGGTTGGGGGCTGATCCGGTCGGGGGCTGATCCGGTCGGGGGCTGATGCGGTCGGGGGCTGACGCATCAAGCCCGTCCGGCGTCCGAGGACGGAAGCGGCGCCCGGGGCGACCCGGCTGACGCTCCGCCCTCACAACGCCGGACGGGCTTGAGAAGCACACCGGCCCGCCCCGAAAACGCCGAACAAGCTCAACAGACACACTGCCCGCCCCGAAAACGCCGGACGGGCTCAACAGACACACCGCCCATCCGGAAAACGCCGGGCGGGCTTAACGAACAGACCCGCCCGCCCGGAGAACGCCGGACGGGCGGGAAAGGCACACCGGCCCGCCCGGCATCCGGGCGGGCCGGACATCGGCCAGCTACGCCGCGCGGCGGCCGCGCGCCGGGGCGCCGCCGCGGCCGGAACCGCCGGAGCGACCCGCGCCGCCGCCACCGGTACCGCGCGAAGCGCCACCCGTGCCGGTACCGCGCGAAGCGCCACCGCCACCGTTACCGCGCGAAGCGCCACCGGCGGCCGAACCACGGGACGCGCCGCCCGCACCCTGCGCGCCGCTGCCGCCGGCAGCGCCGGCGCCACCGGCGCCGCCGCGCCTGCCCCGGCCCCGGCTGCCGGAACGGAAGCCGCCCGCGGCACCGGTGCCCGTGCCCCCGCCGGACCGCGTGCGCGGCTTCGGCGGAGTCGGCTGCGGGACCTCGACCACGATCGCGATGCCGGACGGTTCGCGCGCTCCGGTGATCCGGGTGAGCTCCTCGTCGCTGGACTTGATCCGGGTGGTGCGGGGCGCGATGCCCGCGTCCTGCATGAGGCGGGTCATCTCCCGCTTCTCCTCGGGCAGCACCAGCGTGACGACGCTGCCGGACTCCCCGGCGCGCGCCGTGCGTCCGCCGCGGTGGAGGTAGTCCTTGTGGTCGGTGGGCGGGTCCACGTTGACGACCAGGTCGAGGTCGTCGACGTGGATGCCGCGGGCCGCCACGTTCGTCGCGACGAGCACGGTGACCTCACCGGTCTTGAACTGGTCCAGGGTCCGGTTGCGCTGCGGCTGGGAACGCCCGCCGTGCAGCGCGGAGGCCCGTACACCGCTGGCGAGCAGCCGCTTGGCGAAGCGGTCGGCGGCGCGCTTGGTGTCGACGAACATGATCACCCGGCCCTCGCGGGCGGCGATCTTCGTGGCGACGGCCTTCTTGTCGGTCTCGTCGAGCACATGGAGCACGTGGTGCTCCATGGTGGTGACGGCACCGGCGGACGGGTCGACCGAGTGCACGACGGGGTCGGTCAGGAACATCTTGACCAGCCGGTCGATGTTCTTGTCCAGGGTCGCGGAGAACAGCATCCGCTGGCCGTCGTCCTCGACCTGCTTGAGCAGGGCGACGACCTGCGGCATGAACCCCATGTCGGCCATCTGGTCGGCCTCGTCGAGGACCGTGATGGCGACGTCGTCCAGGCGGCAGTCGCCGCGCTCGATGAGGTCCTTGAGACGGCCCGGCGTGGCGACGAGCACCTCGGCGCCTCGGCGCAGCGTGCCGGACTGCTTGCTGATCGACATACCGCCGACGACGGTGGCCATCCGCAGGTTGACGGCGGTGGCGTACGGCGTCAGCGCGTCGGTGACCTGCTGGGCGAGCTCGCGGGTCGGGACGAGAACGAGTGCCAGCGGCGCCTTCGGCTCGGAGCGGCGTCCGGCGGTACGGGCCAGCAGCGCGAGGCCGAAGGCGAGGGTCTTGCCCGAGCCGGTACGGCCGCGGCCGAGGATGTCCCGGCCTGCGAGCGAGTTCGGCAGGGTGGCGCCCTGGATCGGGAACGGGTCGGTGACGCCCTGCGCGGCAAGGGTTTTCAGCAGGGCGGCGGGCATGTCCAGCTCGGCGAACGCCTCGACGGCGGGCAGCGCGGGGGTCATGGTTTCGGGCAGGGCGAACTCACCCTGCGGCGGCGTGGCCCTGCGACGGGGCGACGCCTTGCCGGATCCCTTGCCGGAACCCTGTGCGGTTGCCTGTGCCTGGGCCGTGCCACGCCCCCTCGACGGGCGATTGCGGGCGGGACGGTCCTGACGTTCGGAGCGGGTCATACGGAATTGCCCTCCTGGGGATTCCTGGGGAACTACGTGGGACTTTTGGGACTGACTGGGACTGCGGGAGAGCTCCGGGGGTTTGCGTGGACATGCGGACGGACCGCTGTACGCGGCGCGCGGAGCTCTCGGGACACTCGGGGTGCTTCGTCGCACCCGGTGCTGGGCGCTGGACGGCGCCCGGTCTTTGCGTTACTTCCCAGGGACAGCACAAGCCGGGACCCGCACCTTCACGGTGCGGGCCCCGGCTGCGAGGTACGCGTCCGGCAATTAGGCCGGGACGATGTTCTCCGCCTGCGGGCCCTTCTGGCCCTGCGTGACGTCGAAGGAGACCTTCTGGCCCTCCTGGAGCTCACGGAAGCCCTGGGTGGCAATGTTGGAGTAGTGGGCGAAGACGTCAGCGCCGCCGCCGTCCTGCTCGATGAAGCCGAAGCCCTTTTCCGAGTTGAACCACTTCACGGTTCCAGTAGCCATGTCATTCTCCTAAAACAGGTGCAGTGCCGGAAATCCGCACTTTACGAATTCCAAGTCGCCGCATTGAGCCCCACCCGGAGAAAGCCGGAAAACATTAAAGCGCCTGAGGAAGCATTCCCGTCAGGCGCACATAAAGTTCATGGGTACCAAAACTGCAACCGGATCACCGTAGCACGATCTGCCGACCAGCGGTGGGACACGCCGCGCCGCCGGCCGACGGATTTTTGCGCGAACCCTTGGGGCGTCCGGCCTGGAGCCGTTCCGAGCCGTACCGAAACTGTTCGAACCCGTTCCCGCCGGCCGGTTCAAGGACGCAGGGCGATGCCGTCCAGGACCATCGAGAGGTACTGGCGGGCGATCTCCTCCGGGCTGTGCTGCCCGCCCGGCCGGTACCAGGACGCGGCGACCCAGACGGTGTCGCGGACGAACCGGTAGGTGAGGCGGATGTCGAGATCGGCGCGGAAGGTCCGGTCGGCGACACCGCGCTCCAGGGTGCCGAGCCAGGCCTTCTCGAACTTCTCCTGGGAGTCGACGAGGTACTGGAACCGGGGCTGGGCGGCCAGGTGCCGGGCCTCCTTCTGGTAGATGGCGACGGCGGCGCGGTGCCGGTCGATCTCACGGAAGGATTCGGTGACGAGCGCCTCGATGGTCTCCCTGGGGCCGAGCCCGGCGTCGAGGACTGCGTCGTACCCCTCCCAGAGCTCGCCCAGGAAGGTGGAGAGGATCTCGTCCAGCATCGATTCCTTGGAATCGAAGTGGTAGTAGAGGCTGCCCGCGAGCATGCCGGCCGCGTCCGCGATCCTGCGCACGGTCGTGGCGTTGTATCCCTGGGCGGCGAACACCTCGGCGGCGGTGGCGAGCAGTTCGCCACGGCGCTCGGGCGAGGGGGTCACCTGGGGCTTCTTCTTGGTAGGCACCCGCCCATTCTCCGCCCCGCGGCAACGGCCGCGGACGGCCCCGCCGCCCGCTCCCCCGGCCCGGGGGCCGCTCCCCCGGCCCGGCGGGCCGTCAGGGCTCCGTGACCGCCTGTCCGTCGTCGTTGCCCCTGCGGATCGTGCGCAGGGGGTGGCCGGGCCACCAGGACTGGATGAGCAGGGTGTCGCCGCCTTCCAGGCCGATGCGCACCACCTCGGTCAGCTCCACCCGGAAGAGGTGGAAGGGTTCCGGCGGCTTCACCTCGCCGATGAAGCGGGCCAGTACCTCGGGGTCGGTCACCTCCACGGCGCGTCCGGAGATCCGTACGTCGCCGTCGGCCATCTCGGCGTCGGGACCGGGGTTGGCCTGCACCGCGAAGCGGGGGTCGCGGAACAGGTCGAGTGCCTTGCGCGAGTTCGGCATCATGCCGAGGAACGGCTCGCCGAGCCGGAATTCCACTTCGATGCCGGTCACCCGTGGCGAGCCGTCCTTGCGGAGGGTCGCCAGGACGTGGTGCTTGTACTGCTCGAAGCGCTGTCGGACGGTGTCGGCGAAGACGGGTTCCGCCGACCGGAAGTCTGCCCAGGAGGATGAGGTCATGACTCCATCGAACCCGGGAAACCCGACATCCTCTGTCCGGATTACCCAAGGACTGTCGCGTACCACCCGGACGGATGCCGCGCGGGCCCCGGCGTGGTGTGCTGGAAGAGGTAGAGGCCGCCGTCCCGGCGGCGGGGAGGGCCGCTCCCGCCTCCGAGGTGAGTTCAGATGGCGATCTTCATGAAGGCGTCGCTGCCCGGCATGACGACGGACCAGTACGACGCGCTCAACGCGGAACTCCAGGCACTGCCCGGCGACACCTTCGCGGGTTGCCTGTCGCACGTCTGCGTCCCGACCGGTTCGGGCATCGAGGTGTACGACCTCTGGGAGTCCGAGGAGGCCATGGACAAGTTCGGCGCGGTGATGATGCCCGTCGCCGAGAAGCAGGGGCTGCCCGCCTCGGGCGAGCGCCCGAAGGTCTCGCAGGTGCACCGCTACTGGATTCCGGGCTCGTAGCCCGACAGGGTGACCAGCGCCGCGTATCCCTGCGTCCGCAGGACGACCGGCGCCCCGCCGCGCACCAACACCGCGTCGTAGCAGCCGAGCCGGCTGTCCGTACCGTCGATGGCCGCACCGTCCTCAAGCACCACGGCCAGCACCGCCCCGCCCTCCGGAGCCATCAGCCGGAGGGTGCCGCGTACCACCGCGGTCTCGGCCCGTGCGCGGTCCCTGCGGTACATCACGTTGAGGTTCACGACCGGACCCGCCAGCAGCCGCCCGTCGGTCTCCAGGTCGCCCGGGAAGTCGTGCGGCCAGTACGGCTCGTCGACGATGTGGTGCTCACCGCCCACCATCAGGTCCATCCCGGCCCCCTCCACCACGGTCAGGGTGCGGTCGACGCCCGGGAACACGGAGAACGGTCCGTCAGCCGCCACGTCCGCCAGGCTGACCCGCCAGTCGAATCCGTCCGCCGTGGCGCCGGGGGACGCGACGATCTCCCGGGTGGTGCCCCCGCCGTTCCTCCATGCCACCGGTGTGCGGCCGGCGGCACGAAGGATCCGGAACGCCTCGGCGGTCATCAGGGGGCTCCGATCGTCGGGGGTGAGGAACCCCGAGCCTAAACCCGGGTGCGGCACGCTCCTGCGGGTTCGCTATCTTGATCGCCGCCGCCCCCACCGGCTTCTGGTCCATTCACCGACGAAGGAGCCGGCCATGGAGGCCGCCGTCACCACGTGCTATCGCCATCCCTCGTACGAGACGTACGTGAGCTGCACCCGTTGCGAGCGCTTCATCTGCCCGGACTGCATGCGCGAGGCGGCCGTCGGCCATCAGTGCGTGGAGTGCGTGAGGGAAGGGCAGCGTTCGATCCGGCAGGCGCGGACGGTGTTCGGCGGTGCGGTGCCCCGCAGTGCCGTGCCGCTCGTCACGTATGTGCTGATGGGCCTCAACATCCTGGTGTACCTGGGTGAGCTGGTCCGTCCGGGGATCGTCGACCGGTTCGCGATGACGGGTGCCGGGCTGACCGGCCCGGACGGCAGCCAGTACGTCTACGTGACCGGGGGTTTCCCCGGCCTCGACGTGATCGGCGTGGTGGACGGCGAGTGGTACCGGCTGCTGACCGGGGCCTTCCTGCACCTGCCACCGGGCGAATCCTCCTTCGGCTCGCTGCCGTTCGGCGTCCTGCACATCGCCTTCAACATGTACGCGCTGTGGAATCTGGGCCGGGTCGTCGAGGAGCAGTTGGGGCGGGTCCGGTATCTCGCGCTGTATCTGCTGTCCGCGCTGGGCGGTTCCGTTCTGGTCTACCTGATCGCGCCGCTCGACTCCGCGGTGGGCGCCTCGGGAGCGGTCTTCGGTCTCGCGGCGTCGTTCTACGTCATCAACCGGCGTCTGGGCCGGGACATGCACGCGGTGAACCGGTTCCTGGCCGGGTTCCTGATCTGGATGGTGATCTCGGCGGGCTTCACGTCGTGGCAGGGGCACCTGGGCGGGCTGCTGACCGGTGCGGTCGTCACCGTCGTGTACGCGTACGCCCCGGCGCAGCGGCGTGCGCCCGTACAGGCGGCCGGGTGTGTGGTGCTGCTCGCTGTGCTGGTGCTGCTGGTGGTCCTCAAGAGCTCGGCGCTGACGGGCTGAGCGGCACCCGGTGCCCGGTCTGACACGATGACCGCATGCGGAATGATCACTCTGCGCCGGGAGCCGCTCGTTCCGGTGCGGTCTCCCTGGTGCGGCGGCTGCATCCACTGGACTGGCTGGCGGGCGGGCTGCTCGTTCTGGGCGTGACGGCGGTGGTGACCGGGCTGTTGCCGGCTGATCCGGCGGCGGATCAGATGCGGCGCATCGGGCCCCTTCTGGTGTTCCTGGCCACGGTGATCGTGCTGGCGGAGCTGGCGGGCCGGGCGCAGGTCTTCGACGTGGTGGCGGCGTGGGTGGCGCGCGCGGGCCGGGGCCGCTATCCCCTGCTCTTCGGGCTCTGCGTGGTGTTCGCCTCGCTCACCACGATCACGCTGAATCTGGACACCACCGCGGTGCTGCTCACACCGGTGATGCTGGCGCTCGGTACCCGGGTGGGCATCGCGGCCCTGCCGTTGGCGATGACGACGGTGTGGCTGGCCAACACGGCGAGTCTGCTGCTGCCGGTGTCGAACCTGACGAATCTGCTGGCGGCGGACCGGGTGGCGCTGTCCCCGGCCGGTCTGGCCGCGGTGATGTGGCTGCCGCAGCTGGCCGCGATCGGGGTGACGGCCCTGTGCCTGTGGGTGTTCTACTGGCGCCGCGGCCGGCGCGGGGCGGACCGGTACGTCCCGCCCGCCGTGCCGGTGCCCGGTGATCCGGTGCTGTTGCGGATCTGTTCGGTGGCGTGCGGCGGTTTCCTGCTCGCGATCCTGGTGGCGGACGTACCGCTGTGGTCGGCCTCGCTGGTGGCGATGGTGATCGTGGTGG
Source organism: Streptomyces sp. NPDC002809 (assembly GCF_040295435.1). NCBI lineage: Bacteria > Bacillati > Actinomycetota > Actinomycetes > Kitasatosporales > Streptomycetaceae > Streptomyces > Streptomyces sp. NPDC002809. The sequence continues at coordinate 82,891 of NZ_JBEOVJ010000002.1, read as the reverse complement.
CGGCGTATGCGGTGCGGAGCCGGGAGGAGCTGCGGGTGTCGCTGGTCCCGTGGCGGCTGCTGGTGCTGGTCCCCGGGATGTTCCTGGTCGTGGAGACGGTCGGCGCGCACGGTCTGCACGAGTTGCTGGTGCGGGCGCTCGGCTCGGACAACGGCTTCGTGGGCATGCTGCGGTCGGCCGGGGTGGGTGCGGGGCTGTCCAACGTGCTGAACAACCTGCCGGCGTACGTGGCGGGCGAGGCGGTCATTCCCGCCGACAACCACAACCAGCTGCTCGCCCTGCTGATCGGGGTCAACGTGGGGTCCGTCGTCACCCCGTGGGGTTCGCTGGCGACCCTGCTGTGGTTCGAGAGGTGCCGCTGGCAGGGGACACGGATCTCCGTGCGGCGTTTCGTGCTGACCGGTCTGGTGCTGTCGGTGACGGCGGTGTCCGCAGCCACGTGCGCGCTCGCCCTGGTCACCTGAGGTGCCGCGGAGGAACTGCGGGAGGCACTGCGCAGGAGGGCCCGGAACCGTCCCGGGATGCGCCACGGCGCCTGCCGAATCGTCCGGTCGGGGACGGGCAGGCGCCGCGTTCAGTTCCGTACGCCGTTGTACGGGACGTCTGGTGTGCCGTGATCAGACCGTCAGGGAACGGTCCGTCGGGCGGATCGGGGCCGGCAGTGCGCTGGCTCCGGTCAGGAAGCGGTCCACGCCGCGTGCCGCGGAGCGGCCCTCGGCGATGGCCCACACGATGAGGGACTGGCCGCGGCCCGCGTCACCGGCGACGAACACGCCGCCGACGTTGGTGGCGTAGTCGTCGTCACGGGCGACGTTGCCCCGCGCGTCGAGCTCCAGGCCGAACTGCTGGACCAGACCGTTGGCCTGGTCGGTGCCGGTGAAGCCCATTGCGAGGGTGACCAGCTGTGCGGGGATCTTCCGCTCGGTGCCGGGCTTCTGCTCCAGCTTACCGTCCTTGAACTCCACCTCGACGAGGTGGAGGGCAGCCACGTTGCCGTCCTCGTCGCCCTCGAAGTGGGTGGTGGAGACGGAGTAGACCCGCTCGCCGCCCTCCTCGTGCGCGGAGGTGACCTTGTAGAGCATGGGGAAGGTCGGCCAGGGCTGGTTGGCGTTCCGCTCCTCGCCCGGCTGCGGCATGATCTCCAGCTGGGTGACGGAGGCCGCGCCCTGCCGGTGGGCGGTGCCGACGCAGTCGGCGCCGGTGTCGCCGCCGCCGATGACGACGACGTGCTTGCCCTCGGCGGTGATCGGGGAGACCGTCAGGTCGCCCTCCTGCACCTTGTTGGCGAGCGGCAGGTACTCCATCGCGAAGTGCACGCCGTTCAGCTCGCGGCCCGGGACGGGCAGGTCGCGGGAGACGGTGGCGCCTGCGGCGATGACGACGGCGTCGTACCGGCGCCGCAGCTTCGCGGCGTCGACGTCCTTGCCGACCTCGACCTCGGTGCGGAACTTGGTGCCCTCCGCGCGCATCTGCTCGATGCGGCGGTTGATGTGCGACTTCTCCATCTTGAACTCGGGGATGCCGTACCGGAGGAGTCCCCCGATGCGGTCCGCGCGCTCGTAGACGGCGACCGTGTGGCCGGCCCGGGTCAGCTGCTGGGCGGCGGCGAGTCCGGCCGGGCCGGAGCCGATGACGGCGACGGTCTTGCCGGAGAGGCGCTCGGGCGGCTGCGGGGTGACGTCGCCGCGGTCCCATGCCTGGTCGATGATGGAGACTTCGACGTTCTTGATGGTGACGGCCGGCTGGTTGATGCCGAGCACACACGCCGACTCGCACGGGGCCGGGCAGAGCCGCCCGGTGAACTCCGGGAAGTTGTTCGTGGCGTGCAGGCGCTCGGACGCGGCGGTCCAGTCCTCGCGGTAGGCGTAGTCGTTCCACTCGGGGATGAGGTTTCCGAGCGGACAGCCGTTGTGGCAGAACGGGATGCCGCAGTCCATGCAGCGGCCGGCCTGCTTGCTGATGATCGGGAGCAGCGAGCCCGGAACGTAGACCTCGTTCCAGTCCTTGACGCGCTCGCCGGCGGGGCGGGTCTTGGCGACCTCGCGGCCGGTGGTCAGGAAGCCCTTGGGGTCAGCCATTGGTCGCCGCCTCCATCATCTTCTCGGTGGTCTCCTGCTCGGAGAGACCGGCGAGCTCAGCGGCGTCCTTGGCGGCGAGCACTGCCTTGTAGGTGGACGGGATGATCTTGCTGAACCGGGCCACCGCGGTGTCCCAGTCGGCCAGCAGCTTCTCGGCGACCGTGGATCCGGTCTCCTCCTGGTGGCGGCGCACCACGTCGTGCAGCCACTGCTTGTCGGTGTCGGAGAGTTCCTCGACCGCGCCGAGGTTGCCGACGTTGACGTTGTCGCGGTTCAGGTCGATGACGTAGGCGACGCCGCCCGACATGCCGGCCGCGAAGTTGCGTCCGGTCTCGCCGAGGACGACGGCGTGTCCGCCGGTCATGTACTCGCAGCCGTGGTCGCCCACGCCTTCCGAGACGACCGTGGCGCCGGAGTTGCGGACGCAGAACCGTTCACCGGTGCGGCCGCGCAGGAACAGTTCGCCGCCGGTGGCGCCGTAGGCGATGGTGTTGCCCGCGATGGTGGAGTACTCGGCGAGGTGGTCGGCGCCGCGGTCCGGGCGGACGACGACGCGGCCGCCGGAGAGGCCCTTGCCGACGTAGTCGTTGGCGTCGCCCTCCAGGCGCAGCGTCACACCGCTGGGAAGGAAGGCGCCGAAGGACTGGCCCGCGGAGCCGGTGAAGGTGATGTCGATAGTGTCCTGGGGCAGGCCCGCACCGCCGAACTTCTTCGTGACCTCGTGACCGAGCATCGTGCCGACGGTGCGGTTGATGTTGCGGATCGCGATCTGCGCGCGGACCGGCTGGGCGGCTTCGGCGCTGTCGGCGTTCAGGGCGTCGGCGGCGAGCTTGATGAGCTCGTTGTCGAGGGCCTTGGCCAGACCGTGGTCCTGCTCGGCGATCTGGTGACGGACGGCGCCGTCGGCCAGTTCGGGGACGTAGAACAGCGGGGCGAGGTCGAGGCCCTGGGCCTTCCAGTGCGTGATCGCACGGTCGGTGTCCAGGAGCTCGGCGTGGCCGACGGCCTCTTCGATCGTACGGAAGCCGAGCTCGGCGAGGATCTCGCGGACTTCCTGGGCGATGAACTCGAAGAAGTTGACGATGTACTCGGCCTTGCCGGAGAAGCGGTCGCGCAGGACCGGGTTCTGGGTGGCGATGCCGACCGGGCAGGTGTCGAGGTGGCAGACGCGCATCATGACGCAGCCGGAGACGACGAGCGGCGCGGTCGCGAAACCGAACTCCTCGGCGCCCAGCAGCGCGGCGATGACGACGTCGCGGCCGGTCTTGAGCTGGCCGTCGGTCTGTACGACGATGCGGTCGCGCAGGCCGTTGAGCAGCAGGGTCTGCTGGGTCTCGGCGAGGCCGAGCTCCCAGGGGCCGCCCGCGTGCTTCAGGGAGGTGAGCGGGGAGGCGCCCGTTCCGCCGTCGTGGCCGGAGATGAGGACGACGTCCGCGTGTGCCTTGGAGACACCGGCGGCGACCGTGCCGACACCGACCTCGGAGACCAGCTTCACGTGGATGCGGGCCGCCGGGTTGGCGTTCTTGAGGTCGTGGATCAGCTGAGCCAGGTCCTCGATGGAGTAGATGTCGTGGTGCGGCGGCGGGGAGATCAGACCGACACCCGGGGTGGAGTGCCGGGTCTTGGCGACCCACGGGTAGACCTTGTGGCCGGGCAACTGGCCGCCCTCGCCGGGCTTGGCGCCCTGCGCCATCTTGATCTGGATGTCGTCCGCGTTGACCAGGTACTCGCTGGTCACACCGAAGCGGCCGGAGGCGACCTGCTTGATGGAGGAGCGGCGTGCCGGGTCGTAGAGCCGGTCGGCGTCCTCGCCGCCCTCGCCGGTGTTGGACTTGCCGCCCAGCTGGTTCATGGCGATGGCGAGGGTCTCGTGCGCCTCGCGGGAGATCGATCCGTACGACATGGCGCCGGTGGAGAAGCGCTTGACGATGTCGGAGACGGACTCGACCTCGTCGATGTCGATCGACTCGCGGTCCGGGTTGAACCCGAACAGGCCGCGGAGCGTCATGAGGCGCTCGGACTGCTCGTTCACCCGGTCCGTGTACTTCTTGAAGATGTCGTACCGGCGGTTGCGGGTGGCGTGCTGGAGGCGGAAGACCGTCTCCGGGTCGAACAGGTGCGGCTCGCCCTCGCGGCGCCACTGGTACTCGCCGCCGATCTCCAGCGCGCGGTGCGAGGCGGAGATGCCGGAGGCGGGGTAGCCCTTGGCGTGCCGGGCGGCGACCTCCTTGGCGACGACGTCGAGTCCGGCGCCGCCGATCTTGGTGGCGGTGCCGTTGAAGTACTGCGCGACGAAGTCCTCGTCGAGGCCGACGGCCTCGAAGACCTGGGCGCCCCGGTAGGAGGCGACGGTGGAGATGCCCATCTTGGACATGACCTTCAGGACGCCCTTGCCCAGGGCGTAGATGAGGTTGCGGATGGCCTGTTCGGCCTCGATGCCCTCGATGAAGGTGCCGGCGCGGACGAGGTCCTCGACGGACTCCATGGCCAGGTACGGGTTGACGGCGGCGGCGCCGTAGCCGATCAGCAGGGCGACGTGGTGGACCTCGCGGACGTCACCGGCCTCGACCAGCAGGCCCACCTGGGTGCGCTGCTTGGTGCGGATGAGGTGGTGGTGGACGGCCGAGGTGAGCAGGAGCGACGGGATCGGCGCGTGCTCGGCGTCGGAGTGCCGGTCGGACAGGACGATCAGGCGGGCGCCGTCCTCGATGGCCGCGTCGACCTCGGTGCAGATCTCCTCGATCCGCGCGGCCAGCGCGTCACCGCCGCCGCTCACCCGGTAGAGGCCGGAGAGCGTGGCGGCCTTCATGCCCGGCATGTCGCCGTCGGCGTTGATGTGTATGAGCTTGGCCAGCTCGTCGTTGTCGATCACCGGGAAGGGCAGCGTGACGCTGCGACACGCCGCGGCGGTCGGCTCCAGGAGGTTGCCCGCGGGGCCCAGCACGGAGCGCAGCGAGGTGACGAGCTCCTCGCGGATGGCGTCCAGCGGCGGGTTGGTGACCTGGGCGAACAGCTGGGTGAAGTAGTCGAAGAGCAGCCGGGGGCGCGCGGAGAGCGCGGCGATCGGCGAGTCCGTCCCCATGGAGCCCAGCGGCTCGCCGGCGGTGCGGGCCATCGGGGCGAGGAGGACGCGGAGCTCCTCCTCGGTGTAGCCGAAGGTCTGCTGGCGGCGGGTGACGGAGGCGTGCGTGTGGACGATGTGCTCCCGCTCGGGGAGGTCCTCCAGCTCGATCTCGCCGGTCTCCAGCCATTCCTGGTACGGCTTCTCGGCGGCGAGGGACGCCTTGATCTCGTCGTCCTCGATGATGCGGTGCTCGGCGGTGTCGACGAGGAACATCTTGCCGGGCTGGAGGCGGCCCTTGCGGACGACCTTCGCGGGGTCGATGTCCAGGACGCCGACCTCGGAGGAGAGCACGACGAGGCCGTCGTCGGTGACCCAGTAGCGGCCGGGGCGCAGACCGTTGCGGTCGAGGACCGCGCCGACCTGGACGCCGTCGGTGAAGGTGACGCAGGCCGGGCCGTCCCAGGGCTCCATCATCGTGGAGTGGTACTGGTAGAAGGCGCGCCGGGCCGGGTCCATGGAGTCGTGGTTCTCCCACGCCTCGGGGACCATCATCAGGACCGAGTGCGGCAAGGAGCGGCCGCCGAGGTGGAGCAGCTCCAGGACCTCGTCGAAGGAGGCGGAGTCGGAGGCGTCCGGGGTGCAGACGGGGAAGATCCGGTCGAGCTGCGCCTCGCCGAAGAGGCTGGAGGCGAGCTGGGACTCGCGGGCCTTCATCCAGTTGCGGTTGCCCTTGACCGTGTTGATCTCGCCGTTGTGCGCGACGAAGCGGTACGGGTGGGCGAGCGGCCAGCTCGGGAAGGTGTTGGTGGAGAAGCGGGAGTGGACGAGCGCGACCGTGGTGGCGAAACGGCGGTCGGAGAGGTCCGGGAAGAACGGCTCCAGCTGCCCGGTGGTGAGCATGCCCTTGTAGACGATCGTCCGGGCGGAAAGCGACGGGAAGTAGACCCCGGTCTCACGCTCGGCGCGCTTGCGCAGCACGAAGGCCTTGCGGTCCAGGACGATGCCGGTGCTCTCGCCGTCCGCGACGAAGAGCTGGCGGAACTCGGGCATGGTGGCGCGGGCGCCGTTGCCGAGGATGTCGGGGGTGACCGGGACCTCGCGCCAGCCGAGGACCTTGAGGCCTTCTTCGGCGGCGATCTTCTCGAGGTTGCGGACGGCCTCGGTGGAGTCGTCCGCGGGCAGGAAAGCGATGCCGACGGCGTAGGCACCGGCCTCGGGGAGGTCGAAGGGGACCTCTTCGCGGAGGAAGGTGTCGGGGACCTGGAGCAGGATGCCGGCACCGTCACCGGAGTCGGGCTCGGATCCGGTGGCGCCTCGGTGTTCGAGGTTGCGCAGTACGGTCAGCGCCTGCTCGACCAGCTCGTGGCCGGCCACGCCGGTCAGAGTGGCTACGAACCCGACACCGCAGGCGTCGTGCTCGTTGCGGGGGTCGTACATCCCCTGCTGGGCGGGGCGACCGTCCATGGGCGACCAGGCGTCGGTGCGCATCGGCTCTCCCGTCGTCGTCGTGGCATTTTGAGTGCCGAGGGACGACGTTGGCCCTCTGCGAAATTTCGTGCAGATTACATGATGGGACGCTTCTCAAAAAGCGGATAGCTCGTTCCAACATACGGACACCGCCGTGACGGTGGAGTGGGTCGCAGTCGGAGGATCGGCGCCCGGGAGACCGCAGAGAGCAGGCGTCGTTGCCTGCGGTGTCTACGGCTCATGCCCGGCGGCAAAGGAAACGAAACCGCCGGGTAACGACTACTTATGTGTAGTCCTGCATAGAGTCTCATTTTACGTCGTGTACAGCCGATCCGCCCAGTGGCGGCGATCAGGACGTACGTCACACAGATGACGCACACGTTACGGCCGCGGGCGGGACAGCGGGGCCACGCACACCGGCTGGTGCACGTGGCCCCGGAACGCACGGTCCGGAGGCTCAGCCCCCGACGGCGACGCCGAACAGGGCGCCCAGGCCGTAGGTGATCGCGGCCGCCGCGCCACCGAGCACCAGCTGCCGCAGCCCGCTGAACCACCAGCTGCGGGCGGTGACCCGGGCCACGACCGCGCCGCAGCCGAAGAGCCCGGCCAGGGCGAGCAGCACGGCGGGCCACATCGCGTCCGCACCGAGCAGGAACGGCAGTACGGGCAGGAGCGCACCCAGCGCGAAGGCGCCGAACGAGGACACGGCGGCGACGAGGGGCGACGGCAGGTCGCCCGGGTCGATGCCGAGCTCCTCACGGGCGTGGATCTCCAGGGCCTGCTCGGGGTCGCGCGACAGCTGCCGGGCGACCTCACGGGCCAGCCCGGTCTCGACTCCGCGGGACTCGTAGAGCGCGGCCAGCTCCCGCTCCTCGTCCTTGGGGTGCTTGCGCAGCTCCCGCCGCTCGACGTCGAGCTCGGCCTCGACGAGCTCGCGCTGCGAGGCCACGGAGGTGTACTCACCGGCCGCCATCGAGAACGCTCCCGCGGCCAGACCGGCCAGGCCGGTGATCACGATCGTGCGGTGCGAGACCGCGCCGCCCGCGACGCCGGTCATCAGGGCGAGGTTCGAGACGAGCCCGTCCATTGCACCGAACACCGCCGGACGCAGCCAGCCGCCGTTCACATCACGGTGGGTGTGGTTGTCCCGGTGCGCCTCGTGCAGTACGGCGTCGGTCTCGATGATGGACACAGCTCTCCTCTTCTCCGGCAGCGGAATTCGTGCGCTCCGCCCCGCTCGACACCATCGAAAGTACGCACGAAAAATGGCTCCCGCCAGCAAGGCAGGCCGTACTTACCACCCTGCGTAATCGCATAGGTACGCCTTGCCTTGCTGTCCGAAGGCCGTCATCCGAGTGGCCCTTTTGTGGTGATAATCGGCCTCTGTCGCGGCTCCGCGTGGCACAGATCCCACAGGGACGAGAACTGGCTCGGTACGAGCGAAGGGTCGACGCGATGGAGCTGACCGCAGGAAATCCGGCAGAGCCGCGGACGAACGGTGCGCGGGCGGCGGCGGTACGCGGGGCTCCGGACCCGGCCGGACCGGCCCGGGGCAGCCTCGGCGACCGGGCCAGAGGTGCGCTGCTGGGGCTCGCGGTCGGCGACGCGCTGGGCGCGCCCGCGGAGAACATGCGGCCCTCCGAGATCCGCCGCCGCTGGGGCCGGATCGAGGGCTTCGTCAGCGACGACCCTGCGGGCACGGACGACACGGAGTACGCGATCTTCTCCGGGCTGCTGCTGGCCCGGCACGGTTCGGCGCTGACCGTCACCCATGTCGAGCGGGCCTGGCACCTGTGGATCGCCGATCTGGACGAGGGGCCGTTCCGCGGCGCCGGTTTCAGCGAGCGGGGCACGCTGGAGAACCTGCGCCGGGGCCTGGCCGCTCCGATCTCCGCCCAGCACCGGCACGCCTGGAGCGACGGCCTGGCGATGCGGGCGGCCCCCTTCGGCGTCTTCGCGGCGGGCCGGCCCGCGGAGGCGGCGCGGCTGGTGGCGGTGGACGGGCGGGTCAGCCATGACGGCGAGGGCATCTACGGCGGCCAGGCGGTGGCGGCCGGGGTGGCGGCCGCGATGACGGGGGCCGGGGTCACCTCCGTGATCGCCGCCGCGCTCTCCGTCGTACCGATGGACTCGTGGACGGCACGCTCGCTGCGCCGGGCGGTGACGGCCGCGCAGCACCCGTATCCCGACCGCCTCACGAGGGAGAGGGCGGTGCGCTCGGCCGTCGTCATCGGCGGATACCCGTGGACGGACCTGGCGCCGGAGGCGGTCGGCCTGGCCTTCGGCGCGTTCGCGGCGGCGCGCGGGGACTTCCGTACGGCAGTGCTGACCGCGGTCAACATGGGCCGCGACGCCGACACGACCGCCGCGGTGGCGGGCGCCCTGGCCGGAGCGCTGCAGGGCGCGTCGGCCATCCCGCGCAACTGGGCGGACGCGATCGGCCCGGTCCGCGGCAGCTGTCTCCCGTCGATGCGCGGCTATCACGTCCTGGACATCGCGGAACTACTCACTCCGGACGAGCCGGACGAGCGCGGCGGCGACGAACAGGACAGGGACGAGCAGCGCGGGAACGAGCAGGCCCGGGACGAGCAGGCACAGGACCGCCACGCACGGGACCAGCAGGCACGCGACGAGCAATCCCGCGACCGGCAAGCACGGAGTGGTCCGCCCGAACCGGGGTTCCCTACGGGCGACGCACCCGCCCACGCCCCCGGAACGGCGGTGCTGCGATGACCACGGCAAGGGATGCCTCCCGTACCGCGCACCCCGGCGGCACCACGCATCCGGACGACGCGCGCGAACACTCCGGCGGCGAGCGGCTGCGGGAGGTGGCGCGCGGCGAGACCGGCCGGGGCGCCGGCCACGCGGCCCCGGACCTCTCCCCCGTCGGCCGGCCGGCCGCACCGCGCCGGGCCCGGATCGAGGGGCTGCTGCTCGGGCTGGCCTCCGGGGACGCCGCCGGATGGCCGGCCGCGCGGCACCGGGCGGCCCGGATGCCGGAGTGGACCCGGCGCCTGACCCGCGAGCTCGACACCTTCGCCGAGCAGAACGCGACCACCACGCTGCCCGTCCCCATCGCGCTCAACCAGCCGCCCGAACCCCTGCGGCTCGGCCCGTCCGACGACGCCGAATGGGCGGCCTTCGCCGCCGGAACCGTGCTCACCTCGGCGGCGGGCGCGCTGCAGGGCCTCTCCCCCGGACGCCGGATGCGCGCCGCCGTGGACGCCGCCTGGAACGCGCTCGCCGCCGAGGTCGCCGCGGCGGCCGCGCGGGCGCCCGAGGTCGAGTCGGCGGTCCTGCCCCTGCGGGCCCGGATCTCGGTCCGGGCCGGGCTCGGCAACCTCGCCGCCGGGCTCCGCCCGCCCGCCACCGGGCACGACAACCCGCACTACTTCGACGACGCGGCGTGCGTGCGGGCCGCCGTGCTGGCCGTCGTGCACCCCGGCGACCCCGAGGCCGCGGCCGACCTCGCGGAGTTCGACGCGCGCTACACCCAGGACGGTGACGGGGTGCACGGGGCTCGGGCGATGGCCGCCGCGATCGCCGAGGCACTCGGCGGCGCGGACGTGGACACCGCCGTGAACGCCGCGCTCGCCCAGCTCCCCGAGGGCACCGAGATCGCCCGCAACGCCGCCCACGCGGTCCGCATCGCCCGCGACTTCGCCGGTGAGCGGGCCGGGGCGTTCGCCCTCGTACCGGTGCTGGAGCATCAGATCGTCGACCACGTCTACAGCTACGGGATCGCCGCCGCCGAAACCGTCCCCGTCGCCCTCGCCCTGGCCACCGCGGCCCGCGGCGACATCGCGCAGGCGGTGCCGTCGGCGGCCTGCCTGTCCCGGGTCGCCGACTCGGCGCCCGCACTGGCCGGGGCGCTCACCGGGGCGCTGGGCTCGATCGCCTCCGTGCCCGACGGCTGGCGCGAGGCGTGCCGCACCCTGGCGGGGTGCGCGCTGCCCCGTTTCGCGGGCACGGATCTGATCGAACTCGCCGGGCTGCTGGCAGACACGGAACCGGTCCCCCCGGGTGGACAATTCGGGCATGACATCCACAGCGCCCACGGCGCCCACGAGGTCCGCACCCCCCACGACGCCCGCGGCGCCCACCCTCGATGAACGGATCGCGGGCGCGCTCGTCGGCGCAGCCGTCGGCGACGCCCTCGGCGGTCCGGTCGAGGGCCGGTCCCCCGAGCAGATCGTGGCCCGCCACGGCGGGCGGATCACCGGCGTCGTCGGCCCCTGGGACGGCGACGACTGGCGCACCGCACGCCCCATCGCGCCGTACCACAAGGGCGACGGGCACGTCACCGACGACACCTTGATGACCCATGCGCTGGTGCGGGTGTACGACAAGGTCCGCGGCCGTCTCGACGCGTACGCCGTCGCCGAGCACCTCGTACCGGAACTGATCTCGAATCCCCGTTGGATCCCGGAGCTGGAGGCCGAGGCGCTGCCGCTCCAGCGGATCTTCCTCGCCGAGAAGTGGATCGTCGCCCGGCTGCACTACGGCCACGTCGACCCGCGCGAGGCGGGCACCGGAAACATCGTCAACTGCGGGGCGGCGATGTACATGGCGCCGGTGGGCCTGGTGAACGCGGCCCATCCGCAGGCCGCGTACGCCGAGGCGCTGGATGTCGCGGGGGCCCATCAGTCCAGTTACGGCAGGGAGGCCGCAGGCGTGTTCGCTGCCGCGGTCGCCGCGGCCTGCACGCCCGGGGCGACGCCCGCGAGCGTCGTCGAGACGTGTCTGTCACTGGCCAAGGACGGGACCGGGGCCGCGATCGAGGCGGTCTGCGAGACCGCCGTCCGGCATCGGGACTTCGAGTCGGCGATCGCCCCGCTGCGGGAGGCCGTCGCCCCGTTCGACACGGTCGGCCCCGACTACCGTGCACCGTCGCTCGGCGCCCGCCGCCCGTCCCGGCTGCACGCCATCGAGGAACTTCCGGTCGCCCTCGGGATGCTGCTGGTCGCGGACGGGGACTACCGGCAGACGGTGCTCGGTTCGGTCAACTACGGGCGGGACTGCGACTCGATCGCCACGATGAGCGGCGCGATCGCGGGAGCTCTGTACGGCGAACGGGCGATCCCGGCGGACTGGGTGCGGACGGTCGGTGAGGCCAGCCGGCTCGATCTGCACGCCCCCGCCCGCACCCTGGCCGAGGTCGCCCGCGAGGTGTTCGCGCACGACACGGCCCGCCGCCGCGCCCACGAGGCCGCCTTCGCCACACTGGCGGGCCGGCCATGACCGCGACGGTGCGGGCCACCTGGGTCCAGCCCGAGGACCTCGTCGGGCACGAGCTGCGGCAGGCGGCAGAGGACGGGCGGGACGCCCGGGACATCGAGCGCCGGTGGTACGAGGCCGGCGGCTCGCCCGCCCCGGACCGCGCGGGTGCCTCGGAGCCCCCGGCGTCTCCCGGACTGCGCGCGGTCGCCGGGCATCTGCTGGACGAACTCGCCCTGCTGGAGTCGCCGCTGGCCGACGACGAGCCGACCGGCCTCGACGCGATCCGGGCCGCCTGCCCCCAGTGGCCGCACCCGCGCACGGAGCCGTCAGCCGTGGACCGCGAGCGGCTGCACGCGGCGTGGCTGGGCCGCGCCGCCGGGTGTCTGCTGGGCAAACCGGTCGAGAAGCTGCCGCTGGAGGGCATCCGCGCCCTGGCCCGCGCCACCGGCAACTGGCCGCTGAGCACCTGGTTCACCGCCCGCGGCCTGCCCCCGGCCCTGGCCGCCACCTATCCCTGGAACCGCCGTTCCAGGGCGACGTCCCTGGCCGAGAACATCGACGGCATGCCCGAGGACGACGACCTCAACTACCCCCTGCTCACCGTGTTGTTGCTCCAGCGGTACGGCAACTCCTTCACCACCGCCGACCTGGCCGGGCTCTGGCTGGAGGAGCTTCCGGCCGGCCGGACGTTCACCGCCGAGCGGGTCGCGTACCGCAATCTGCTCGACGGCATCGAACCGCCTGACACCGCCGGACACCGCAATCCGTTCCGGGAGTGGATCGGGGCGCAGATCCGCGCCGATGTGCACGGCTGGACCCATCCCGGCGACCCCGCGGCGGCAGCGGAACAGGCCCACCGCGACGCGGTCCTCACCCACACCGGGAACGGGGTGTACGGCGCGATGTTCACCGCGGCGGCGCTGGCCGAGGCGGCCGGGGGCGAGGCCGATGTGCACGGGTGCCTCGGCGCCGGTCTGCGGGTGGTGCCCCCGGGCTCGCGGTTCGCGCGGGCCGTACGGGACGGCATCGCGTCGGCCCGCGAGGAGGAACGTTTCGATACGGTCGTCGACCGGTTGCACGCGAGGTACGGCAGGTATCACTGGGTGCATGTGCTGCCCAACGCGGCTCTGCTCGCCGCCGCCCTCACCCACGCCGACGGCGACTTCACCGGCTCGATCTGCCGTGCGGTGTCGGGCGGCTGGGACACCGACTCCAACGGGGCGACCGCCGGTTCCCTCGCCGGTCTGCTGGCCGGGCGGCCGGACGCGCTGCCCGACCGGTGGACCACCCCGCTGAAGAACCGGCTCGCCACGTCCGTCCCCGGTTTCGACTCGGTCGGCTTCGACACCCTCGCCGACCTGACCCACCGGCTCACCCACGAGGAGGCACTCCGCCCATGACCAGAGTCGCGGTGCTCGGCAGCACCAATATGGATCTTGTGGCCTACGTCGACCGGGCCCCGGAGCGCGGGGAGACCGTCACCGGGCGGGAGTTCCGCACCATTCCCGGCGGCAAGGGCGCCAACCAGGCCGTCGCGGCCGCCCGCGCGGGCGGTGACGTGATGATGATCGGCGCGGTGGGCGACGACGAGTACGGCCTCCGGATGCGGGAGAACCTGGAACAGTCGGGCGTCGACACCGATCTCCTGCACACCGCTGAAGGCCCCAGCGGCACCGCGCACATCGTGGTCGACGCCAAGGGCTCCAACGCGATCGTCGTGATCCCCGGTGCCAACGGCACCGTCACCTCGCTCGGCCCGGGCGAGATCGCCGCGATCGCCGGTGCCGATCTGCTGCTGCTCCAGCTGGAACTGCCGATGTCCGCCGTGATCGAGGGGGCCCGGGCCGGTCATGCCCAGGGGGTGCGGACGGTCCTCACCCCGTCCCCCGTGCAGGATCTGCCCGCCGAGCTCCTCGACAGTGTCGATCTGCTGATCGCCAACGAGCACGAGGCGGCCGAGCTGTCGGGGCACGCCGAACCGCACGCTGCGGCCGAGATCCTGCTCAGCCAGGTGCCCGCGGTCGTCATCACGCTCGGCTCGAAGGGCTGCCTGTACGCGGCACGGGGCAGCCGGACCGTTCACTTCCCCGCCCCCGACGTGACCGCCGTCGACACCACCGGCGCCGGGGACACCTTCGTCGGAACGCTCGCCGTGGCGCTCGGCGAGGGGCGGCCGGTGCCGCAGGCCCTCGCCTGGGCCTCGTCGGCCGCCGCGCTCTGTGTGCAGAAGCCCGGCGCCTCGGTCTCCATGCCGTACCGCAGCGAAATCGACGCCGCATGAGCGCGCCGGGAGCACCGCCCCTGACCGGGCTGCGCGTCATCGATCTCGCCACGCTGTTCGCAGGCCCCCTCTGCGCCACCGTGCTGGGTGATTTCGGCGCCGACGTGATCAAGGTCGAGCATCCGGCCAAGCCCGATCCGTCCCGGGGGCACGGGCCCACGAAGGACGGCATCGGGCTGTGGTGGAAGCTGCTCGGCCGCAACAAGCGCAACCTCACGCTCGACCTGTCCTGCCCGGGCGGCCGCGATCTGTTGCTGCGGCTCGCCGCCGACACCGACGTGATCATCGAGAACTTCCGGCCGGGCACGCTGGAACGGTGGGGGCTCGGGCCCGCGGAGTTGCACGCCGTCAACCCGCGGCTGGTGCTGGTCCGGGTAACGGGCTTCGGCCAGTCCGGCCCCTACGCCCACCGGCCGGGCTTCGGGACGCTCGCGGAGGCGATGAGCGGGTTCGCGGCGATCACCGGGGAGCCGGACGGCCCTCCGACGCTGCCGCCGTTCGGTCTCGCCGACTCGATCGCGGCGCTCGCCACGTCGTTCGCCGTGATGGCGGCGCTGGCCGGCCGGGACCGCACTGGCGTGGGCCAGGTCGTCGACATGGCGATCATCGAGCCGATCCTGACGGTGCTCGGCCCGCAGCCGCTCTGGTACGACCAGCTCGGCTACGTCCAGCCGCGCACCGGCAACCGTTCGCGCAACAACGCCCCGCGCAACACGTACCGCACCTCCGACGGGCAGTGGGTGGCCGTCTCCACCTCGGCGCAGTCCATCGCGGAGCGCGTGATGCGCCTGGTGGGCCGGGCGGAGCTGATCGACGAGCCGTGGTTCGCGTCCGGGACCACCCGGGCCGAGCACAGTGACGAGCTCGACGAGGCGGTCGGCAACTGGGTCGCGCGGCACACCCGGGACGACGCGATCTCCGCGTTCGAGAAGGCGGAGGCCGCCATCGCGCCGATCCACGACATCCGGGACGTGATGGAGGACCCGCAGTACCGGGCCCTGGACTCCATCACGGAGGTCGACGACCCGGAGCTGGGCCCGCTGCGGATGCAGAACGTCCTCTTCCGGCTCTCCGGAACGCCCGGAGGGATCCGCTGGGCGGGGCGGCCGCACGGGGCGGACACCGAGGAGATCCTCACCGGGCTCGGGCTGAGCGTCGCGGAGATCGAGGCCCTGCGGGCGGAGCGTGTCCTGTGACCGCCGAGACACCGCTGACCTGGCTGTACGTCCCCGGCGACCGGCCGGACGTGGTGCGCAAGGCACGTGGTTCCGGGGCGGACGTGGTGATCGTCGACCTGGAGGACGCGGTCGCCCCCGACCGCAAGGAGTACGCGCGGTCGGCCGCCGTCGAGCTGCTCTGCGAACCGGCCTCCCCCACCACGGCGCCGGTCCATGTCCGTGTCCACACGGAAGCGGACGTCCTGGCCCTGGCCGGGCTGCCGGGCCTCGCCGAACTGAGGCTGCCGAAGATCACCCACGCGGCGTCCGTCCACCACATCGCGGCCCTGGCCCCCGGGGTGCCCCTCTGCCCGCTGCTGGAGTCGGCGCTCGGCATCGAGCACGCGTACACGGTGGCGTCCGCCCATCCCCAGGTGCGCTCCATCGGCCTGGGCGAGGCGGACCTGCGGGCGGATCTGGGGGTACGGGACGATGCGGGGCTCGACTGGTCGCGCAGCCGGGTGGTGGTCGCCGCCCGGGCGGCCGGGCTGGCCCCGCCCACCCAGTCGGTGTTCCCCGACGTCCTCGACCTGGACGGGCTGTGGGCGTCCTGCGCCCATGGGCGGGCGCTCGGTTTCCTCGGCCGGGCAGCGATCCATCCCCGGCAGCTGCCCGTGATCGAGCGGGCGTTCCGGCCGACGCCGCAGGAGGTCGAGGCGGCTCAGGAGATCGTCGAGGCGGCCCGGGAGCAGGCGGGTGCACTGGCCCTGCCGGACGGCCGCTTCGTCGACGCGGCGGTAGTGGCCCAGGCCCACCGGACGCTGGCCCTCGCCGGGCGGGGGCGGTGAGCGGGGTGCGGTGGCGGGGCGACGGTGAGCGCGCCCGGCCCCGATGACCGCGTCGTCCTCGGCCGCCGGACGGGCTCGGCCCGGTCTGCCGCCCTGCCCGGCGGACCGGGCCCGGCCGAACCGCCGGGCGACCGCGTCCACCACGGCCTGCGGAGATCCCGCGCGGGCCGCGAGATCAAGCCCGTCCGGCGATCGAGGACACCTGCCGACGGTGGGTGTGGCGCACAACGACGAGGGGCCCGCCCAATCGTTCGGCGGGCCCCTCGTGGTCGTTGTTGCGGCGCGTCAGCCCTTGGCCGTCTCCGCCGCGCCGTTCGTCTTCGACTCGCCCACCTCGGGCCCGGCGTCGACAGCGGGCTCGGCATCGGCAGCGGCATCGGCCGACGTCGCGTCGGCGGAAGGCTTCGCCTCACCGGACTCGGACTCCGCGTCCTCGGCGCCTTCGCCGTCAGCCCCTTCCGTGGCCTCGGGCGCCTCGTGCGCCCCCGGCTCGACGATCTCCTCGCGTCCCGGCCGTACCTTCGCCGAGACCACGATGTACACCACCGCCAGCACGAACACGATCAGCGCGGTCCACACGTTCAGACGCAGGCCCAGGATGTGGTGGGCCTCGTCGACGCGCATGTACTCGATCCAGGCGCGGCCCGCGCAGTACGCGGCGACATAAAGCGCGAACGCCCGCCCGTGGCCGAGCTTGAAGCGGCGGTCCGCCCAGATCACCAGGAGCGCCACACCGATGCACCACAGCGACTCGTACAGGAACGTCGGGTGGTAGGTGCCGGCGACCCGGTTGGGGCCCTCGCTGATCTTCAGCGCCCACGGGACGTCGGTGGCCCGGCCGTACAGCTCCTGGTTGAACCAGTTGCCCCAGCGGCCGCAGGCCTGGGCCAGGGCGATACCGGGTGCGAGCGCGTCGGCCCAGGCGGGCAGCGGGATCCCGCGGCGGCGGCAGCCGATCCAGGCACCGACCGCGCCGAGCGCGATCGCACCCCAGATCCCTAGGCCGCCCTGCCAGATCTTGAAGGCGTCGACCCAGTTCTCACCGTCGCTGAAGTACAGCTGGTAGTCGGTGATGACGTGGTAGAGCCTGCCTCCGACAAGGCCGAAGGGCACGGCCCAGACGGCGATGTCGGCAACAGTGCCGGCTCTGCCGCCTCGGGCGACCCAGCGCTTGTTGCCGAACCAGACGGCGACGAAGACACCGATGATGATGCAGAACGCGTAGCCGCGAAGCGGGATCGGTCCGAGATCGATCACGCCGGTCGACGGGCTGGGGATGTAGGCAAGATTCATGGCATCGTCGACGCTACCCTGCCGGGCGGGACGTACGGCAACCCGCCCGACAACGTCTGGGTAACGAGCCGGTCATCGATTCCCCCGGTTGCGCGCCGCTCGGAGCACGGGTGGCGGTGGATGTCCCGCCCGGTCCGAGGCCGTCCGACAGCGTTTCAGGACCCCGACGGAGCGGGTGTGACGGTGCCCGGCTTCTTGCCCTTGTTGGCCTCGGCGACCCACTTCTTCAGGTTGGCCACGGTGATGGGCTCGTCACCCTTCTTGGGGAAGATCGACTCGCCGTTGAGCAGCGCCGTCGGTGTGCCCTGGAATCCGCCCTTCTCGAACGCGGTGTTGGACTTCTCCACCCAGGCATCGTGCGTGCCGTCCTCCACACAGCTGCGGAACGTCGGCGTGTCTAGGCCCTCGACCTTCTTGGACAGCTCGATCAGCTTGCTGTTGTCGCCGAAGGCGTCGTCGGACTCCTGCGGCTGGTTGCTGTACAGGACGTCGTGGTACGCGGGGAACTTGCCGGCGTCCTGGGCGCATGCTGCCGCGTTGGCCGCCTTGAGCGAGCCACTGCCGCCGAGATTGCCGTCGATCAGCGTGGCGAAGTGGTAGTCGACCCTGATCTGCCCGCTCTGCTCCATCTGATGGATGGTGTCGCGGAACGCGGTCTCGAACTGGGCGCAGACCGGGCAGCGGAAGTCCTCCCAGACCGTGAGCGTGGACGGGGCGTCGTCAGCTCCCACCGGAATGGCCAGGCTGTCCTTGCCGGTGGCACCGGACGGCGCCACCGCCGGGCCCGAAGCCTTGTCCTTGTCTCCCTTGCCGCCGGTGTTCGCCGCGATCACGCCGACGACGGCGGCCAGTCCCAGGACCCCCACCACGGCCGCGGAGACGATCAGCGTGCGGCGGCGGCGCTCCTGCGCCCTCGCCTGCTCGCGCTGCTGGATCAGCCGGTCTCGCGCGGCCCTTTTTCCCTCTTGGTTCTTCTCGCTCACACCCGCAGCAACGAACCGGGGAGGCACTCGCGTGCCTCCCCGGTCCCATGTCCACCCATTCGGGTTACGCCAGCTGTCAGCGCTTTCGAACACCTTCGGCCAGATCGGCCGCCAGTGAGCGGACGGCCTCCAGCCCTGCCGCCTCGTCGGGAGCGTCCAGCATCCGCTTGACGAAGGCCGAGCCGACGATGACGCCGTCGGCGAAGCCGGCGACCTCGGCGGCCTGGTCGGCGTCGGACACGCCGAGGCCGACGCAGACCGGGAGGTCGGTGGTGGCGCGGGTGCGCCTCACCAGGTCCTGGGCCTGCTCGCCGACCGAGACACGGGTGCCGGTGACACCCATCAGCGACGCCGCGTAGACGAAGCCGGAGCCGGCCTCCGTGATGGTGGCGAGGCGCTCGTCCTTGCTGCTGGGCGCGACGACGAACACGGTCGCGAGACCGTGCTTGCCGGCGTGCTCGCGCCACAGCGCGGACTCCTGGACCGGAAGGTCGGGCAGGATGCACCCGGCGCCGCCGGCCTCGGCGAGCTCGGTGGTGAAGCGCTCGACGCCGTACCGGTCGATCGGGTTCCAGTACGTCATGACGAGGATCGGGATGCCCGTCGCGTCGTACGCCTCGCGGACCGTACGCATCACGTCGGCGATCCGCACGCCGCCGCGCAGCGCGATGTCGTCGGCGGTCTGGATGACCGGACCGTCGAGCACCGGGTCGCTGTGGGGCAGCCCCACCTCGACGACGTCGGCGCCGCCCGCGACCACGGCCTTGACGGCCTCGATGGCACCGTCCACGGTCGGGAAGCCTGCGGGCAGATACGCGATCAGCGCGGCCCTGTCCTCCGCCCTGGCGGCGGCGATCGTGGTGCTCAGCAGCTCGATGTTGCCGCTCACTTGGCGTCCCCCTCGATCTCCGCGCCGATGCTGTCCGCGTCGGCCTCGACGGCCGCGTCCGTCTCGTACAGCCCGAAGTAGCGCGCGGCCGTGTCCATGTCCTTGTCGCCGCGGCCGGACAGGTTGACCAGGATCAGTCCGTCCTTGCCGAGCTCCTTGCCGACCTCCAGGGCGCCGGCCAGCGCGTGCGCGCTCTCGATGGCCGGGATGATGCCCTCGGTGCGGGAGAGCAGGCGCAGCGCCTGCATGGCCGCGTCATCGGTGACGGCACGGTACTCGCCGCGGCCGATGTCCTTCAGGTAGGCGTGCTCCGGGCCGATGCCCGGGTAGTCCAGACCGGCCGAGATGGAGTACGGCTCGGTGATCTGGCCCTCGTCGTCCTGGAGGACGTAACTGCGCGAGCCGTGCAGGATGCCGGGCTCGCCCGCGGTCAGGGTCGCCGCGTGCTCTCCGGTCTCCACACCGTGGCCTGCGGGCTCGCAGCCGATGAGGCGGACGCCGGCGTCCGGGATGAGGGCGTGGAAGAGCCCGATGGCGTTGGAGCCGCCGCCGACGCAGGCGATCGCCGCGTCCGGCAGCCGGCCGGCCCTTTCCAGGATCTGCCGCCTGGCCTCGACGCCGATCACACGGTGGAAGTCGCGGACCATCGCCGGGAAGGGGTGCGGGCCCGCGACCGTGCCGAAGAGGTAGTGGGTGCGGTCCACGTTGGCGACCCAGTCGCGGAACGCCTCGTTGATCGCGTCCTTGAGCGTGCGGGAGCCGGACTTCACGGCGATGACCTCGGCGCCGAGCATCCGCATGCGCGCCACGTTCAGCGCTTGGCGCTCGGTGTCGATCTCGCCCATGTAGATGGTGCATTCGAGGCCGAAGAGGGCGCAGGCGGTCGCGGTGGCGACGCCGTGCTGGCCGGCTCCGGTCTCGGCGATGACGCGGGTCTTGCCCATGCGCCTGGTGAGCAGCGCCTGGCCCAGCACGTTGTTGATCTTGTGCGAGCCGGTGTGGTTGAGGTCCTCGCGCTTGAGGAAGATCCGCGCGCCGCCGGCGTGCTCGGCGAAGCGGGCGACCTCGGTGAGGGCGCTGGGGCGGCCGGTGTAGTTCACCATGAGCTCGTTGAGCTCGGCGGCGAAGGCCGGGTCGGCCTTCGCCTTGTCGTACTCGACGGCCACCTCGTCCACAGCGGCGACGAGCGCCTCCGGGATGAACTTTCCGCCGTACGCACCGAAGTACCCCTCGGCGCTGGGGATCAGACCCTCCGGGTCCGGAATGAAGAAGTCGGACGACATCTCGACGTGCTCCTCGGCATGGCAGTGAATGGGTTCACCGTATGCGCCGTGAGCGGAGCGCCGCCGCGGCCGTGGGCGGCCGGGCGGTGCGGTCGTGCGGATCCGCCGGTGGGGCGGGGGCGACGGCCGGGGCTCGCTCTACTGCGCGGACCCCGTGCGCCATCGCATGCCGTTGACCTGACCGGGCTCGTCACCGATCACGTACCGCACCCGCCGGCCGTGCACGCGGCGTGCGGGGGCGCGGCAGCCGCGGGGGCGGCAGCCGCGCGCCAGCGGCGCGTGCGGGTCCCGCAGCGGCCGCGCCCCGGCGGGGCGCAGGCCCGGCCGGGGACGGAACGCGGAACAGTCGGCGGACACGGGTGCGGTCAGCTCCGTCCGTGCCTGAGTGCCGGGTGGGCGCCGGCGGCGACCAGGTCGGCGACGGCCGACCGCGGGTCACGGCCGGTGACCAGGGACTCGCCGACCAGCACACCGTCCGCGCCGGCGTTGGCGTACGCGATCAGGTCGTGCGGGCCGCGGACGCCGGACTCGGCGATCTTGACGATGTGGTCCGGGATCTCGGGTGCGACGCGCTCGAAGGTGGAGCGGTCGACCTTGAGGTCCTTCAGGTTGCGGGCGTTGACGCCGATGATCTTCGCGCCGGCGTCCACCGCGCGCTCCGCCTCCTCTTCGTCGTGCGCCTCGACCAGCGGCGTCAGGCCGATGGACTCGGCGCGCTCGATCAGGGAGACGAGGGCTTCCTGGTCGAGGGCTGCGACGATCAGCAGGGCGAGGTCGGCGCCGTAGGCACGCGCCTCCCACAGCTGGTACGAGGTGACGATGAAGTCCTTGCGCAGGATCGGGATGTCGACCTTGGCGCGGACGGCCTCCAGGTCGGCCAGCGATCCGCCGAAGCGGCGCTCCTCGGTGAGGACCGAGATGACGGACGCGCCGCCGGCCTCGTAGTCCGCGGCGAGCGCGGCAGGGTCGGCGATGGCGGCCAGGGCACCCTTGGAGGGGCTGGAGCGCTTGACCTCGCAGATGACGGTCACGCCCTCGCCGCGCAGGGCGGCGACTCCGTCCTTGGCCTGGGGAGCGCGTGCCGCGCGTTCCTTGAGCTCGTCGAGGCTGACGCGCGCCTGCCGCTCCGCGAGGTCGGCGCGAACGCCGTCGATGATCTCGTCGAGCACACTCACGCGAGAGGCCCCCTTCCGGGACGTTGACAAGGGAACAGGATTGGCCCTGCCGATGGTATCCGCAGGAGGCCGATGGGCTCGCATCCGGCCGGTTGATGTCCCACTACCTGGGCATTCACGGCGCCAGCGCCGATCCGAACGGCAGGTTCCGGACCACACCGAAGATCAGCAGTGCGGCTCCGATCCCCCACCAGTGGACCGGCTTCAGGTCGATCCGCAGCGGCCTCCCGGTGACCGCGCGGACCATCCAGAGGGCCCAGAACGCGGCGAAGGCCGCGTAGCCGACGACGGCGACGGCGTTGGAACCGAGCGCCGCCGCGATGTCACCGTGCGCGAAGGCGTGGGCGCTGCGCAGTCCGCCGCAGCCGGGGCAGTAGATGCCGGTGAGCCGGAGCAGCGGGCAGACCGGGTAGTGCCCCGGTTCGTTGGGGTCGACCGTACCGACGTAGGCGAAGGCCCCGACGACGCCGGCCAGAACAGCGGCCGGGGTGGCGATCCGCCGGAGCCGTGAGGCGGGGACGGGAGCACGGGTGGGGGCGGGAGCACTGGTGGGGGCGGGAGCGGGCGGGAAGCCCTGCGCCGGCCCGGCGCCGGGCGTCGGTGGCGGGCCCGTCACCGGCCGGGGGCCCGGTGTCGGCGGGGCGGCGGCCGGAGAAGGCGCGGCGGGGAAAGACGATGCGTCCACTCGGTGATTGTCGCCGCTGACGCGGAAAGGCGCAGCCCGGGCGTGGGCTGCGCCTTGTGCGCGTACGTCCTCAGGACGGGTCAGGAGGTCTGCGCCTGTCCGGCGCGGGCCCTGGCCTCCGCCAGCTCTGCGGACTCCTTCGGCATGCCGAGGCCGGCGGCCTTCATCGCGAGGCCGACGATCCCGCCGACGAAGACGACGACGATTCCGGCCCAGAAGCCGAGGGGGTTGGCCGCGACCATGAAGACGCCCGCGATGCAGAAGCCGATGAAGGCGATGATGACACCGGTCCAGGCGGCCGGGGTGTGTCCGTGGCTGCTGCCCGCCATGAGTTGCTCCTCGTTGGTGTTGCGCTGTTGGTATCGCTCGGGGGCGCCGCACCCGTGCCGCTGTGGGTGCCGCTGTGCTGCGAGCTCACGGCCATTGTCCCGTACGCGCGGGGGCGACGTGAGCTGGGGGTCACGCCTCGCGCGTCGGGTCCTCGCCGCGGTCCAGGGCCTTCCACAGGTCCTCGGGCCGGTCCGGGTCCGGGGTGGTGCGAGGGGCCTTGCGGGGGCGCGGGGTGCCGTCGCGCTCGTACCGGCCGGACATCGTGGGCCAGCGGCGGCCGAAGCGCAGGGCGAGGAGCCCGGCGAGCAGGATCAGCAGGCCGCCGGCCGCGGTGACGTAGGGCCAGGCGGTGTGGCTGAGGGCCTCGATGGTGGCGGAGCTGTCGCCGGTGGACTGCGCGGCCTTCTCGTCGAGTGCGGCGCTGTCCGACGCGCCGAGGTAGGCGCTCAGTGCGGCGCCGAGCCCGCTGAGGGCCAGCAGTCCCGCCACGGCCAGCCGGCCCGAGCCGCGGACGGCGAAGACGGCGACGAGGGCGGCCAGGCCGACTATGGCGAGGGCCGCGGGGAGGCCGGTGACGTCCTGCCCGTCGGCGTTCAGTGCCAGGGTGCCGCCGCCGACGGAGGCCTTGCCCCCGGCCCAGGTCTGCCCGGAGGCGAGCAGGACGACGGTGGCGCCGGCGGCCCCGAGGAGCAGGCCGGCTGCCAGGCTTCGGCGGCTTCCCGCGCTGTCGGGCGCGGCGGCGGCTTCGGCACGGGGCTGGGGTACGGGGACAGCACTCACGTACTCCACTATCCCCTACGGCCCCGGGGTGGCCGTAAGGGCCCCTTGTGCCGGTCGTCCCACGTCCTCTCCCGCTGCCGGTCGCGGGTGAGGCCGTCAGTTGCCGCCGAGCCGGTTCGCGGTGTGCACGGCGCGCAGCACCGCCGCGGCCTTGTTGCGGCACTCGGTGTCCTCGGCGACGGGGTCGGAGTCGGCGACGACACCGGCACCGGCCTGCACGTATGCCGTGCCGTCGCGCAGCAGCGCGGTGCGGATCGCGATGGCGGTGTCGGAGTCCCCGGCGAAGTCGAGGTACCCGACGCAGCCGCCGTACAGTCCGCGGCGGGTGGGTTCGAGCTCCTCGATGATCTGCATGGCGCGCGGCTTGGGAGCGCCGGAGAGGGTGCCCGCCGGGAAGCACGCGGTGAGGACGTCGAAGGCGGTGCGGCCCTCGGCGACGCGGCCGGTGACGGTGGACACGATGTGCATCACGTGGGAGTACCGCTCGACCGACATGAAGTCGACGACCTCGACGCTGCCGGGCTCGCAGACCCGTCCCAGGTCGTTGCGGCCGAGGTCGACGAGCATCAGGTGCTCGGCGCGTTCCTTCGGGTCGGCGAGGAGTTCGTCGGCGAGCGCCTGGTCCTCCTGCGGCGTGGCGCCGCGGTGCCGGGTTCCGGCGATCGGGTGGACCATCGCGCGGCCGTCCTCGACCTTGACGAGGGCCTCGGGGCTGGAGCCCGCGACGTCGAAGCCGTCGAAGCGGAAGAGGTACATGTACGGCGAGGGGTTGGTGGCGCGCAGCACCCGGTAGACGTCCAACGCGCTTGCCGTGCACGGGGTTTCGAAGCGCTGGGAGGGCACGACCTGGAAGGCCTCGCCGGCCCGGATGCGCTCCTTCACGTCCTCGACCGCGTCCTGGTAGGCCTTGCCTCCCCACAGTGCGGTGTACGGCGGGAGTTCGGAGGGCGGCAGGGCGGCCGGGGCGTTCTCGACGGGGCGGCGCAGGTCCTGCTCCATGGCGTCGAGCCGGGCGACGGCGTCGGTGTACGCCTCGTCGACACCGGTGGCCAGGTCGTTGTGGTTGATCGCGTTGGCGATCAGCAGGACGCTGCCGTCCCAGTGGTCGAGAACGGCGAGGTCGGAGGTGAGCAGCATCGTCAGCTCGGGGAGCTTCAGGTCGTCGCCGCCGCTCTCACCGATCTTCTCCAGCCGGCGCACGATGTCGTAGCCGAGGTAGCCGACCATGCCGCCGGTGAAGGGCGGCAGTCCGGATTCCTGGTCGTGCGGGGTGTGCAGGGTCTCGATGGTGGCGCGCAGTGCCTGCAGCGGGTCGCCGTCGACGGGGACGCCTACGGGCGGGGAGCCCACCCAGTGGGCCTCGCCGTCGCGGGTGGTGAGCGTGGCGGCGCTGCGTACACCGATGAAGGAGTAGCGCGACCAGGTGCGGCCGTTCTCCGCGGATTCCAGGAGGAAGGTGCCGGTGCGCTCCCCCGCGAGCTTGCGGTAGAGACCGACGGGGGTGTCCCCGTCCGCGAGGAGCCGGCGGGTGACGGGGATGACGCGCCGGTCGACGGCCAGCTTGCGGAACGTGTCGAGATCCATGGCGGCAGACCCTACTGTCCGAGCGGGAGGACGTCGGCGTCGAAACAGGTGCGGTCGCCCGTGTGGCAGGCGGCACCCGTCTGGTCGACCCTGACGAGGACGGTGTCGGCGTCGCAGTCCAGGGCGACGGACTTGACCTGCTGGATGTGGCCGGAGGTGTCGCCCTTGACCCAGTACTCCTGGCGGCTGCGCGACCAGTAGGTGCAGCGGCCGGTGGTCAGGGTGCGGTGCAGGGCCTCGTCGTCCATCCAGCCGAGCATCAGCACCTCGCCGGTGTCGTACTGCTGGGCGATGGCCGGGACCAGTCCGTCGGCGCCGCGCTTGAGGCGGGCGGCGATGGCGGGGTCGAGGTCGCTGGCGGGCCGGGGGGTGCCGGGCGTGGGCGTGCTGGTCATGTGCCCATTGTGCCGTGGGTACGGAGGGCCTCCCGGCTTGCGTCCACTGGGCGGACTGCGGGTGACGGTCGTACCCTTGCGGGCATGTCGACCCATGCGAAGCGCGAACGACTTCTGCTTGCCGACCTGTTGGAGGCGGTGGGCCCAGAGGCACCGACTCTCTGCCACGGCTGGACGACACGGGAGCTGGCGGCCCATGTGGTGGTACGGGAGCGCCGGCCGGACGCGGCGGCCGGTCTGGTCATCGGACCGCTGAAGAACCGGCGTGACCGGGTCATGACCGAGTTCACCGAGAAGCCGTACGAGGAACTGATCCAGCTCATCCGTACGGGTCCGCCGAGGATGTCCCCGTTCGGGCTGAAGCAGCTGGACGAGGCGGCCAACACGGTCGAGTTCTACGTGCACACGGAGGATGTCCGCCGGGCGCAGCCGGACTGGTCGGCGCGGGAGCTGGACCCGGTGTTCGCCGACGTCCTGTGGTCGCGTACGGAGAAGGCGGCGCGGATCCTGGGGCGGAAGGCGCCGGTGGGGATGGTGCTGCGCCGCCCGGACGGCCAGACGGCGGTCGCGCACCGGGGCACGCCGGTGGTGACGGTGACCGGTGAGCCGGGCGAGCTCCTGCTGTTCGCGTTCGGACGGCAGGACGCGGCACGGGTCGAGCTGGAGGGCGAGCAGGACGCGGTCGGCCGGCTGACGACGGCGAAGCTCGGCATGTAGGGCCGCTCGTTCCGCGCCCTGTCCACCGCGAACCGTTTCCCGCCCTGTCCACCGCGAATCGCTTCGCGCCCTCCCCACCGCGAATCGCTTCGCGCCCCGTCCTGCTGCGCATCGTTTCGCCTCCTGTCCTGCTGCGAGACAACGCGCGCTTCCTTCTGCTGCGCACTATCGCGCAGCGGAAGGTGCGCGGTGCGTGGGCCGGGCCGGCGGAGCGGGCCGCTCCGCCTTCCGGCCGGTGCGGGAGCCGAGGTACCCCAGGAGGAATCCGGCCGGGACCGTGACGAGCCCCGGCGTCTGCAGCGGGAACCAGTGGAAGTCGCGTTGCGGGAACAGCGCGATGTGGGTGCCGGAGAACGCGGGCGAGAACACCATCAGGACCGCGATCAGCGGCAACGTGCCGTAGACCGTCCAGCGCACCCCGCGCGCGTTGAAGCCCGGCCGGAACAGCGCGTACAGCAGGACAGGCGGCAGTACGGAGGCGGCGGCGGCGAACGAGAGCGAGAGCAGCACCTGCGGATTGCGGTCGTGGGTGTACGTGGAGACGTAGACGGAGAGTGCGCCGGTCAGGACGACGGCCAGCCGGGCGCGGAGGATCTCGCGACCGGCTGACCGGTCGGACCGGGCGGCGGTGCGGGACCGGGCCTTCGTCGCGAAGTCGCGGGCGACGGAGGAGGCGGCGGCCAGCGTGATGCCGGCCACCGCGGCCAGTGTGGTGGCGAACACCGCGCAGGCCACGAACGCGAAGAGCAGGCTCTCGCGCGGCCCGTCGGCACCCGGGTCGAGCGCGCCGGTCACCAGCAGCAGCGCGGTGCCGCCCGCCGGGTCCGCGGCCTGAATGATCTTGTGACCGAGCAGGGCGGAGGCGCCGAGGCCGACCACGACGACGCCGGCGCACAGGAAGGCCACCGGGGCCGCCGCCCAGACGGTCGCGCGGCGTACGGTCCAGCTGTCGCGCATCGGGTGCAGCCGCATCATGATGTGCGGCATGCAGGCGGCCCCGAGGACCAGGGTCAGCTGGAAGCCGAGCAGATCCAGGGTGCCGGCGAAGGTGTGGCCGAACTGAAGTCCGGGGCGCGCGTAGGACCCGCCCGCACCGCTGCCCTGCCGGGCGGCGTCGAAGAGGGCGAACGGGTTCCAGCCGTAGCGGGCGAGCACCAGACCGGCGAGCAGGGTCACCGCTGCCAGCACCACGGCGACCTTGACGATCTGGATGTAGCCGGTGCCCCGCATGCCACCGACGGCGGAGTAACAGACCATCAGGGCTCCGCTGGCGACGGTGCAACTGGTGAGCGCTCCGTCGGGCAGCCCGAACACGGAGGCCATGACCCGGCCCGCGGTGGCGAGTTGGACCAGCAGCAGAGGGGCCAGGACGACCAGAGTGGTGATGCCCAGGGCGCGGCGTACGGTCGGGTCGCCGAGCCGGTCCGCCAGGAAGTCGCCGAGGGTGAACACGCCCTTGCGGCGCATCGGTTCGGCCAGGATCCGCATGACCAGGACGAGGGAGGCCACCGTGGCGACGGCGAAGAGAACGCCGTCGAAGCCGGCGAGCGCGACGGAGCCTGTGGTGGAGAGCAGGGTGGCGGCCGAAATGTAGTCACCGGCGATGGCCAGCCCGCTCCCGGCCGGGCCGAGGGCGGAGCCGCCGCCCGCGTAGAAGTGCTCCGGGTCGTCCTGGTCCGCCGCGGCCAGCCCGCACAGCAGCAGCGAAACGGCGACGAAGCCGAGGAAGACGACCACGGCCAGCGACCGGGCGTCGAAGCCGCCGCTCACCGACGCGGACCCGGGGCCGGGACGTGCGTGGCTGCGGGTGCGCAGGCGCTCGCGCGGGCGCAGGCCCGGGCGCGAGGCGTGCGAGGTGTCGGGCGCTCAGAAGACATGCCGGTTACGGCATCAGCCCTCCGGGTCCGCGTACAGCGGGCGGAGCGGGGGCGCTGCGCGAGTACAGCAGGTACGGGCGAGAACTGTGCGCGAGCACATCCTCGGCCTGTGGGCATGTGGGGTGGCGGACCTGTGGGGTGGCGGACCTGTGGGGTGGCGAGGTGACGAGGGGGTGGGTGGGGCGCCTGGGGCCACGGAGGGTGGGAACCCTGACCGCGGAGGGGTGAGTGGGCGCGCCCACGGCCACGGGACGACGGCGAGCGCCCACCCACGAGGGAGGCGGCGGGCTCAGGTGCGCCCGCCCCGCACCCCGCCCCGCACCCCGCCCCGCCCCGCACCCGCCGCGGTCCGTGGTGGGCACCGTCCCCTGCCTTCCGGACGCCCGGAAGGCAGGGAGAAGAGCGCGCTCCGGGGGCCGCCGGCCGAGGCGGGCCGACGGACGAGAGGGTGCACTCCCGGCCGCAGACCGCAGGCGGACCGGCCGAAGGCGGGGCGCACTCCCGGCCGCCGGCCGAACGCGGGCCGACGGACGAGAGGGTGCACTCCCGGCCGCCGGCCGAAGACGGACCGACGGACGAGAAGACGCACTCCCGGCCGCCGGCCGAAGACGGACCGACGGACGAGAAGACGCACTTCCGGCCGCCGGCCGAAGGCGGACCGACGGAAGGCGGGCCGCACTCCCGGCCGAAGGCCGACCGGCGGGGGCCGTGTGCCTGTCAGCCGGGCAGCAGGCGGCGGGCCGCCAGGGCGAGGGAGACCTCGACCGCGTCGGACGGGCGGGTGAGACAGCGTCCGGTCAGCTGCTCGAAGCGGCGCAGCCGGTTCAGGACCGTGTTGCGGTGGCAGTAGAGCCGGGCCCCCGCCCGCTGCGCGGAACCGTCCGAGTCGAGCCATGCCGTGAGCGTCTCGATGATCACGTCTCGGTCGGCCGGGTCCAGCCGGTCGAGTGGCCCCAGCACCCGCGCGGCAAGCGCCGAGCCGAGTCCCGGGGACGAGACGACCAGGGCGGCGGGCAGCTGCTCGTCGAGCAGGACGACCCCGCCCGCGGCCGGGCAGGCCCGCAGGGCGGTCTCGGCGAGCCGCCGGGCGTCCCCGAGTGCCGCCAGCCCCACGACGACGGAGCTGATGCCGACCCGGGCTCCCGGCGGGGCGCACAACCCGGCGGCCAGCGCGGCAAGTTCCGCGTCCCCGTCGACAGCGCCGGCAGCTGCGTCGGGCGGCCCCTCGTGCCCCTCCGCGGTCGCGGATCCGGTGGCCGCCTCGGTGAGCGGTGCGACGGGTTGCGCCGCCCCCTCGCACCTGGCCAGCGGCAGGATCGCGAACTCCGCGTCCGGGCCCGGATGCCAGAGCGCGTCCGTCCCGGCGGGCAGCGTCATCGGTGGCTGCGCGGCGCCGTGCGGGGCACGGCGGGCGGTGGAGACCGCGAGCACCGCATACCTGCCGTGCTCCGGCAGCTCCAGCATCGCGGCGGCGTCCGGCAGTTCGGCGATCTGCGCGGTGCCGTCCAGCAGCGCCGCCGTCATCAGGCGCTGCCGGTTCTCGCGCCGCCAGGCCAGCCGGCGTTCGGTCTGCCGGTAGGCGTCCGCGACGACACCGCAGTGCTCGTCCACGAAGTTCCAGACGTCCGCCGCGACATGCACCAGCAGTCGGATGTCCTCGGGGTGACGGCGCGCGGTGTCGTCCACCAGGTCCTGCCAGACCATCGCACCGCCCATCCGGAAGGCGTGCAGAACCGCGTCGAGCGGCAGGCCCTGCTCGGCCCGGACCTCACCGATCCGCCGGGAGGTGCGGTGCGCCGCGTCCCGGAACTCCCGGGGCTGGATCAGCGATCCGACGTTGTGCCGCAGCGAGTGGTGCACCTCCTGCCAGATCTCCGCCGCGTCGGCCTCGATGGCCGAGCGGTAGGCGGGTTCCTGCTCGCGCAGCGCCTCGACGAGCCGGTCCGTCAGCTCCGGCAGTGCCTCGACCAGCGTCCGGGCAGCCCGGTGCAGTACGGCGACGGCCTCGCGATCGGCCAGCGAACGGAAGCGGCGCGGCATCGGCGCAACGGGGGGCGGCCCGTGCAACGCCCTGACCCGTGAACGTACGACCTGCGGCATGGCGGCCTCCACCGGGATTCGGCCGGCTCCGGAAATCGGCCGGCTCCGGTTCACCCAGCCCGGCGTTGGGCATGAGCACACCGAATCATCCTGACGCCCGCAGAATGGCATACCGCCCGGTCGGTACCTAGGGGTCTGCGGCGTACTTCTCATCACGGTCCTGCAACCTCCCGGACTCGGACACGACTACGGGGCCCCGCCGGGGACCCCGTACGCGCTGTCCCGCAGCCGGGTACGCGCTGTCCCGCAGCCGGTTCCGCCAGGCCCCTCGTCCGGATCAGGCTCGCGGGGTCCGGCCCGGTCCGGAGGGGAGGCCCTAGCGGTCCAGCAGTCTGGCCAGCTCCGTTCTGGACCGCACCCCGAGCGCCGCGAACACATTGCGCAGGTGGTGGTCGACGGTCCGCGTGCTCACCGAGAGCCGCAGAGCCACCTCACGGTTGGTGGCCCCCTCCGCGACGTACCGGGCGATGCGCTGCTGCTGCGGTGTCAGCGCGGCCAGCGGATCCGTGCCCCCGGCCGTGGCCGGGCCCTCCACGGCCTCGCCTGCGGCCCGCAGTTCACCGCTCGCCCGGTCGGTCCAGGCCCGCGCACCGCACCGCTCGAAGGCGACCAGGGCGTCCCGCAGCGGATTCCTGGCCTCCCGGGTGCGGCGGCGCCGGCGCAGCCAGGCCCCGTACAGCAGCTGGGTGCGGGCACGTTCGAAGTCGCCGCCCGCGCGGTCGTGGTGCGCGAGCGCCTCCTCGTACCGGCCGGCGACGTCGGCCTGTGCCGCCAGCAGGGCACGGCAGCGGGCCAGCTGGGCGGGGGCATGGGGGTCCGTGGTGCGCGTGACCCAGACGGCGAACTCCGCCACGGCGTCGGCGACCGGGTCCGCTCCCCTGCCCCGGGCCGCCCGCCCGGCCAGGACGGACGCCTCGACGTAGCACGGTACGGCGAGCATCCGGGTGGCGAAGTGCCCGCGCCGGGGCCCGGGCCGGACGAGCGGGTCGAGCCGGGCCGCGGCCGCGCCGGAGCGCCCCGCCGCAAGGTCCGCGCGGGCGAGTGCCCAGGTGGCCAGGGTCGCGGCCTGGGCGAGTCCGTGCGTTCCGGCCCCCGCGAGGGCCGCGTCGGCATGGGTGGCACAGGACTCCGGGCCGCCCTCGACGGAAGCGGCGAGTGCGAGCACGGCGTGCAGGTGGGCGGCGGTGTTGGGCTGCCCGGTACGCCGGGCGGCGTGCAGGCCCTCCAGCGCGTGGGCGCGGGCGGAGGCATGGCGGCCGGCCCTGAGCTCGGCGTACGCCAGGTGTTCCAGGGCCTGCGGCAGCAGGGCCTCGGGGCCGGCCGCCCGCACGGCGGCCAGGGCCCGGGTCCCCATCCGGCAGGCGGCGTCGACATCGCCCAGGACCAGGGCCGAGACCCCGCCGCGCAGGAGCGCGGCGGGGTCGTGCGCCCGGCCGGCCGAGTCGAGGCAGCGGCGCAGCAGCGCCTGCCCTTCGGCGATGCGCCCGCAGAGCACCGCGCTCATACCGTCGCAGTACTGGGCGAGGGCCGGATCGGACACGGACACCGGGATACGGGTCATGGCGTCGAGGTACGCGAGCGCGTCCCCCATCGCCCAGGCGGCCTCGGCGGCACCGAGATGGGCGTCGAGGGCGCGGCGCGGGTCGTGCGGCGCGAGCAGCGCCGCGGCGGCGAGGAGGACCTCGTGCGCGTCGGCGGCCGGTCCGTCGCGCAGGGCGAGCAGGCCGCGCACCAGATGCGCTCCGTCGTGTGCGGGGCGCGGGCCGATCCGGGCCAGCAGCGCGCGGGCCCGGCCGGAGTCTCCCGCGAGCCGAGTGTGCTCGGCAGCGCCGGCGAACCGGGCGGCGCGGACCGCCTCATCGGCGGAGAGCACCGCCGCACGGGCGAGCGCGGCTGCCCGCTCGGCGTGCGGCCGGGGTGCCACGGCCGCCGCCTCCAGCGCATCGGCCAGTCCGTCGTCGGGCCCTCCGGCGGCACAGGCCCGTTGGACGAGCGCGGGGAGCACGGACGGCCCGGCCGTCATGTGTCCCGGCCCGGACCGGAGGGCTCCCCGCTGAGGGGAGAGTGCCGGCACGGCACAGGTCGCACCGTCACGAGCGGGACCGGAGACGTTGCCGGGTGCGGAACGAGAACCGGAACCGGAAGCGGAAGCGGAAGCAGCCGCGGCATCAGGGGCGGAACCGGTCATGCGGGCGTCACCAGGGCGAAGTCCGGAAGCGGCCGCCCCCCGGCCACCCGGTCGGGAGCCGGAAGCAGCCGCCCCGCCGCCACCCGAACGCGAACCGGAAGCCGTCGTCCCGCCGTCACCCGGACGGAAGCCGGAAGCCGTCATGTACGAGGCACCGGATCCGGTCCAGGGGGAGGCCAGGCCGCCGTAGCCCGTTCCCCCCGCCCCCATGGACCGTCGCAGCGGTCGGCGGACGCGTCCGCCGACGCCGGCCGGGACCGTCGCCAGCAGGTTGGCGAGCAGGCCGTGCACCGCGCGGCGGCGCTGCGGAGAGGCGCGGTGCAGGACCGCCCGGCGCAGCAACGGGTGGCTGAAGTGGATTCGGTCGCCAGCTCGTTGGAGGGCTCCGGCGGTCCCGGCCGGGGTCAGCAGGGCCAGGTCGAGCGCTGCGGGACCGAGGCCGGCCGAGGTGGCCGCGCGGAGCAGGAGGGCCATGTCCGTGCCGGCGCCCTCCGGCTCGTGTTCCTGCGCCGCGGCCGCGATCAGCAGCAGCGTGCGGGTGTCCGGGGGCAGCCCGTCGAGGCGGGCGGCGTGCGCGTCCAGGACTCCTTCGGCGCCGGGCAGCGGATACGGCGGCGGGGTGCGGCCGGCGAGCTGGTCCGGGGTGAGCCGGCCTGCCAGTCCGGCGAGCAGTCGGGGATTCCCGGCCGCCTCCCGGAGGAGTTCGCCGCGGACCACCGGATCGACCTGGTCCGCGGAGTCGGTGATCCGGTCCAGGACGGCCGCCGCCGCGTCGTCGTCGAGGGGGCCGAGCCGTAGCGCGGGCAGCCCCGCGAAGCTCGTCTCGTCACCGGCGCCGATCACCACTGCGACCCGGCTGCCCGCGCCGAGCCTGCGGGCGGCGAAGACGAGGGCATCACGCGAATCGGTATCCCAGGCGTGCGCGTCGTCCACGCACACCAGAAGCGGCTGTTCGGCGCCGAGTTGCCGCAGCAGGGCGAGCAGCGCCGTGGGGGTGATGCCGTCGTGCAGCACCGCGTCGGGCGACAGCGGGAGCGGGCCGGGTGCGGAACAGAGCAGGGCGTGCAGCCCGCTGTACGGGAGCCGCTGCTCGGCGGGGGCCGCGGTGGCGGTCAGGACGGGGCCGGTGCGCCGTTCGTGGTGCGCGGCGACGGCCTTGTCCAGGAGCGCGGTACGGCCGATGCCGGGCAGTGCGGTCAGCACCAGCGCGCTGCCGTCACCCTTGCGCAGCCGCACCAACAGAGTGTCGAGGATGGCGAGTTCACCGCTGCGGCCGTACAGCCGGAGCGGACTGTGCACGGTCGTCGATGGAGTCACAACCGGCACGTTACTTCCGCGTAAACAGTGTCGGAAGATGTGCGTCCGCCCCCGGCCCGCGCCCGGCCGGTTGCGGGGCACCCTCCCAAGGTGAGCCGTGGGTGACTGTGCACGCGCACATCGCGGACCCGGTCTCGCGCGCGCCGCCCGTAACGTCGGGCCATGACTGATGAATTCCGTACGGACGACGGTCTGACTCTGCGCTACCGGTCCTGGTCCCGCGGGCCGCGGGCCGGACTGCCCCCGGTGCTTCTGCTGCACGGTTTCGCCGCCGATGCCCGGCTGAACTGGGAGGGCCCCGGTGTGGTCGAGGCCCTCGTGGCGCGGGGCCGCCACGTCCTCGCGCTCGACGCCCGGGGACACGGTTCGTCGGACAAGCCGCACGACGACGCCCGGTACGGCGAGTCGGTGATGGCCCGGGACGTGAGGCAGCTGATCGACCGCACCGGTGCCGGCGAAGTGCATCTGGCGGGCTACTCGATGGGGGCGGTCGTGGCGCTGCTCGCTGCCGCCGGTGACGAGCGGATCACCCGGCTGGTGGTCGGCGGGATCGGCGCGGGCGCGGTGGAGGTGGGCGGGCTGGACACCCGGGCCATGCCGCCGGAGCTGGTGGCGGCCGCGCTGACGGCCGAGGACGCGGCCGACGCCCCCGAACGCACCCGGGGCTTCCGGATCCTCGCCGACACCACGGGTTCCGACCGGCTGGCCCTCGCCGCACAGATCCGCTCGGTGCACCGGGGCCCACTGCCGCTGGACCGGATCCGGATACCCGCGCTGGTGCTCGCCGGGGCGGACGATCCCCTGGCCGTGCGGCCCGAGGTGCTGGCCGACGCCCTCACGGGGTCACGCCTGAAGGTGCTGCCGGGGAACCATCTCACCGTCGTCCGCGATCCGGGATTCGCCGCCTCCCTCGCCGGATTCCTCACCGAGGACGACTGACGCACCCCGACGGCGAAGGGCCGAGGACCCGGCGGCGAAGGCCGGGGACCCGACGCCGAAGGCCCGGCGCCCAGACACCGAAGGCCGAGGACCCGACGCCGAAGGCCCGGCGCCCAGACACCGAAGGCCGAGGACTCGGCGGCGAAGGCCCGGCGCCGGGACGCCGAAGGCCGAGGACCCGACTCCGAAGGGCCGGACCGCCCTGCGCGGTCCGGCCCCACCGGCGTCGGGAACGACGTCAGGAACTACCTCGGGAACTACGTGGGGAACTACGAGGTGTGGGGGCAGTTGCCCCGCGACTCGGCGATCGTCAGACTCACCGCGGGCAGCGGGCACAGGAACTGCTCGTAGCGGGAGTCGTTGTCGATGAAGCGCTTCAGCCACGAGATGCTGTACTTCGCGATCGTGGTGTTGGAGGAGTTCGGGGTGAAGTGCGTGGCCCCGCGCAGCTCCACGTACGCCTTGTCCAGCGTGCTCGGAAGCGACTGGTAGAACGGCTCGGAGTGGGTGGCGACGGGGGCGATCGTGTCACCGTCCGCGCCGAAGATCAGGGTGGGTGTACGGACTTCGGGCCACGTGGTGTCGAGGTTCCAGCCGGTCAGCGGGATCGCCGCCTTCAGCGAGGTGCGGCTCTTCGCGGCCTCCAGGGTGCCGCCACCGCCCATGGAGTGGCCCATCACGCCGAGCCGGGAGGTGTCGATCCGGCTGCGCACCGAGCTCGTCTGTGTCAGGTAGTCCAGCGCGGCCAGGAGCTGACGGCCACGGCTGTCGGGCTGGTCCATCGTGGTGTTGGTGTCGATGGTGAAGACGACGAAGCCCTGGGAGGCGAGCCGCGGTCCGAGCCAGGCGATGCTGGACTGGTAGGCGGTGAAGCCGGGCGAGATGGCGACCGCGCCGAAGGTGCCGTCCGCGGTGGACGTCGGGTAGTAGATCGTGCCGCCGCCGAAGCCGCTGACGCCCAGTGAGGAGACGGTGGTCTGCGAGACCGCGTACGAGCCGCGGCTCGCCTCGATACTCGCGTTGCTCGGGGCCGGACCGCGCTCGTAGGGGTTGTCGGCGGCCTGGGCGCCCGGCATCAGCGCGGTGCACAGGCCCGCGGTGGCGACGGTGGCGGCCAGCAGGCCCTTGACGAGACGGGAACGGCTCTTGGACATCCGGTGGCGCGGGGAGGTGTCGCCGGAGGGGAGGTGTCGCACGAGGGGGGCCTCTCGGTCGTGGCGGGGCCACGACGGGCAGGGCCCGAAAGCCGCTTCGGGGTGCACCGCGTGGAACCGCCGTTGTTCTCTGGCGGTCGCCACTCTTGCGGTGCACCCCGGTGGCACACATCGGCAACTTCACCGGCCTTCACGACCGGTGTTCCCCTGCCGGTCCTCAGCGGACCGGGTGTCCGGCCTCCCGCAGAGCGCCCTTGACCTCGGAGATCCGCAGATCGCCGAAGTGGAAGACGGACGCGGCGAGGACCGCGTCGGCCCCGGCGTCGATGGCCGGTGCGAAGTCCGCGAGCCGGCCCGCGCCGCCGGAGGCGATGACGGGCACGGTCACGTGCTTCCGCACGGCCGCGATCATCTCGGTGTCGTAGCCGTCCTTGGTGCCGTCGGCGTCCATCGAGTTGAGCAGGATCTCGCCCGCGCCGAGTTCAGCGGCCCGGTGGGCCCATTCGACGGCGTCGATGCCGGTGCCCTTGCGGCCGCCGTGCGTGGTGACCTCGAAGGTGCCGGCGGGGGTGCGCCGGGCGTCCACGGACAGGACGAGCACCTGACGGCCGAAACGCTCGGCGATCTCCCGGATCAGCTCCGGCCGGGCGATGGCCGCGGTGTTGACGCCGACCTTGTCGGCGCCGGCGCGCAGCAGCTTGTCGACGTCGTCGGGGGTGCGGACACCGCCGCCGACCGTGAGCGGGATGAAGACCTGCTCGGCGGTGCGGCGCACCACGTCGTAGGTCGTCTCCCGGTCACCGCTGGATGCGGTGATGTCGAGGAAGGTCAGCTCGTCGGCGCCCTCGGCGTCGTACAGCTTCGCCATCTCGACGGGGTCACCGGCGTCGCGCAGGTTCTGGAAGTTGACGCCCTTGACGACCCGGCCCTTGTCCACGTCGAGGCAGGGGATGACACGTACCGCAAGCGTCATCAGGCACCTGCCCGGTAGGCCTCGACCTCGACCTCGACGACCAGGGAGGGGTCGACGAAGCCGGACACGATGATCATGGAAGCTGCGGGACGCACGTCGTCGAACAGTTCCTTGTGGGCGCGTCCCACCTCGTCGGTGTCCCGGGCGTGCGTGATGTACATCCGGGTACGGACGACGTCCTCGCGGCCCAGGCCCAGCTGCTTCAGCGCCTCGAAGGCGACCTCGAAGGAGGCGACGGCCTGCTCGTAGGGGCTGCCCGCGGAGATCTGGCCGCCGACCACCGACGTGCACCCGGCCACCAGCACCAGCCCGTTCGGCAGCTCGACTGCACGGGAGTAGCCGAACTTCTCCTCCCAGGGGGCGCCGGAGGAGATGCGCCTGACGGATTCGGTCATACGGAGACCGCCTCCAGCGCCTCTTCGAGGGTGAACGCCTTCGCGTACAGCGCCTTGCCGACGATCGCGCCCTCGACACCCGCGGGGACGAGCGAGGAAATGGCGCGCAGGTCGTCGAGCGAGGAGACGCCGCCGGAGGCGACGACGGGCTTGTCGGTGGCGGCGCAGACGTCCCTCAGGAGCTCCAGGTTGGGGCCCTGGAGCGTGCCGTCCTTCGCGATGTCGGTGACGACGTAGCGGGCGCAGCCCTCGGAGTCGAGGCGGGCGAGCGTCTCGTAGAGGTCGCCGCCGTCGCGGGTCCAGCCGCGGCCGCGCAGCGTGGTGCCGCGGACGTCGAGGCCGACCGCGATCTGGTCGCCGTGCTCGGCGATGACCTTGGCGACCCACTCCGGGGTCTCCAGGGCGGCTGTGCCGAGGTTGACGCGGCGGCAGCCGGTGGCGAGGGCGGCGGCGAGCGAGGCGTCGTCGCGGATGCCGCCGGAGAGCTCGACCTTGATGTCCATGGCGCCGGCCACCTCGGCGATGAGCGCGCGGTTGTCACCGGTACCGAAGGCGGCGTCCAGGTCGACGAGGTGCAGCCACTCGGCGCCGGCGCGCTGCCAGGCGAGTGCGGCCTCAAGCGGGGAGCCGTAGGAGGTCTCGGAGCCGGACTCGCCGTGCACCAGGCGGACCGCCTGGCCGTCGCGGACGTCTACGGCGGGGAGCAGTTCAAGCTTCGGCATTACAGCGTCTCGATCCAGTTGGTCAGCAGCTGGGCGCCGGCATCGCCGGACTTCTCGGGGTGGAACTGGGTGGCCCACAGCGCGCCGTTCTCCACGGCCGCCACGAACCGTTCGCCGTGCGTGGCCCAGGTGACCTTGGGGGCACGGATCTTGGCGTTGGTGACTTCGAGGGACCAGTCGTGCGCCGCGTAGGAGTGCACGAAGTAGTACCGGGACTCGGGGTCGAGTCCGGCGAACAGCCGGGAGTCCTCGGGGGCCTGGACGGTGTTCCACCCCATGTGCGGGACGACGTCGGCCTTGAGCGGGCCGACGGTGCCGGGCCACTCGTCGAGACCCTCGGTCTCCACGCCGTGCTCGATGCCGCGCTCGAAGAGGATCTGCATGCCGACGCAGATACCCATGACGGGACGCCCGCCGGAGAGCCTGCGTCCGATGATCCATTCGCCGCGGGCCTTCTTCAGGCCCTCCATGCAGGCGGAGAACGCACCGACGCCGGGCACCAGCAGCCCGTCGGCGTTCATCGCCGTGTCGAAGTCGCGGGTGATCTCGACGTCGGCGCCGACGTGGGCGAGGGCGCGCTCGGCGGACCGCACGTTGCCGAAGCCGTAGTCGAAGACGACGACCTTCTTCTTCGTATCCACGTTTCGCTCCTCAGTCCCAGAGACCCTGGATCCGCATGACGCCCGCCACCAGGCACATCACGGAGGCGATCCCGAGCAGCACGATGACGCCCTTGGGCATGCCCTGCTTCGAGAAGGAGTAGACCCCGCCGGCCAGGAAGAGGCCGACCAGGATCAGGACGGTGTTGAGGCCGGTCACAGGGCGCCCTTCGTGGAGGGGAGGATTCCGGCCGCGCGCGGGTCGTGCTCGCTGGCGTAGCGCAGGGCCCGGGCGAGCGCCTTGAACTGGCACTCCACGATGTGGTGGGCGTTGCGCCCGTACGGGACGTGGACGTGCAGGGCGATCTGCGCCTGGGCGACGAAGGACTCCAGGATGTGCCGGGTCATCGTCGTGTCGTACTCACCGATCATCGGCGCCATGTTCTCGGGCTCGGTGTGCACGAGGTACGGGCGGCCGGAGAGGTCGACGGTGACCTGGGCGAGCGACTCGTCCAGCGGGACGGTGCAGTTGCCGAAGCGGTAGATGCCGACCTTGTCGCCGAGGGCCTGCTTGAACGCGGCACCGAGCGCGAGGGCGGTGTCCTCGATGGTGTGGTGCGAGTCGATGTGCAGATCGCCGTCGGTCTTGACCGTGAGGTCGAACAGTCCGTGGCGGCCGAGCTGGTCGAGCATGTGGTCGTAGAAGCCGACCCCGGTCGCGACATCGACCTTGCCGGTGCCGTCGAGGTTGATCTCGACGACCACGGAGGTTTCCTTGGTGGTCCGCTCCACTCTTCCTACGCGGGCCTCGCGAGTCATGCGTCGTGCTCCTTCTTCAGTTCGCGTACCGCATCGAGGAACGCGTCGTTCTCTGCCGGGGTCCCTGCGGAGACCCGCAGCCATCCCGGTACGCCGTTGTCCCGGACCAGGACGCCCCGGTCGAGGATGTGCTGCCAGGCGGTGTGGCTGTCGGCGAAGCGGCCGAACTGGACGAAGTTGGCGTCCGAGTCGGTGACGTCGAAGCCGAGGGCGCGCAGCTCGGTGACGATCCGGTCGCGCTCGCCCTTGAGCTGCGCGACGTACCCGAGGAGCGTATCGGTGTGCTCCAGGGCGGCGAGCGCGGTGGCCTGGGTGACGGATGACAGGTGGTACGGCAGCCGCACCAGCTGGACCGCGTCGACGACGGCCGGGGCCGCTGCGAGGTAGCCGAGCCGCAGCCCCGCGGCGCCGAACGCCTTGGACATGGTGCGGGAGAGCACCAGGTGGGGGCGGCCCTCGATCAGCGGGAGCAGCGAGGCGTGGTGGCTGAACTCGCCGTACGCCTCGTCGACCACGACCATCGACGGGCCAGCGGCCTGTGCGGCGTCGTGCAGCGCGAGAACGGTGTCGGCGTCGACGGCGGTGCCGGTGGGGTTGTTGGGTGAGGTGATGAAGACGACGTCGGGGCGCTCCTGCGCGATGACCGCGCGGGCCGCGTCGACGTCGATGGTGAAGTCCTCGTTGCGCGGTCCGGAGATCCAGCCGGTGCCGGTGCCACGGGCGATGAGGGCGTGCATCGAGTACGAGGGCTCGAAGCCGATCGCGGTACGGCCGGGGCCACCGAAGGTCTGCAGCAGCTGCTGGAGCACCTCGTTGGAACCGTTGGCCGCCCAGACGTTGGCGGGTCCGACCTCGTGCCCGGCGGTACGGGTGAGGTAGCGGGCGAGCTCGGTACGGAGCTCGACGGCGTCCCGGTCGGGGTAGCGGTTGAGGTCGCGGGCGGCCGCACGGACCCGTTCGGCGATCCGGTCGACGAGTGCGTCGGGGAGCGGGTACGGGTTCTCGTTGGTGTTCAGCCGGACGGGTACGTCGAGCTGGGGCGCCCCGTACGGGGACTGGCCGCGCAGTTCGTCGCGGATGGGCAGGTCGTCCCAGGCGTTGCGGGGGGAATCGCTGTTCGTCACTGCTGCGGAACCTTCCACCCGAACCTGGCCTTGAGTGCGGCGCCGTGGGCGGGGAGGTCCTCCGCCTCGGCGAGGGTCACCACGTGGTGGGTGACCTCGGCGAGCGCGTCGCGCGTGTAGTCGACGATGTGGATGCCGCGCAGGAAGGACTGCACGGACAGGCCCGAGGAGTGGCAGGCGCAGCCGCCGGTGGGCAGGACGTGGTTGGAGCCCGCGCAGTAGTCGCCGAGGGAGACGGGCGACCAGGGGCCGACGAAGACCGCGCCGGCGTTACGGACCCGGGCGGCGATCGCTGCGGCGTCGGCGGTCTGGATCTCCAGGTGCTCGGCGGCGTACGCGTCGACGACCTTGAGTCCGTCCTCCAGGTCGTTGACCAGGACGATCGCGGACTGGCGGCCGGCCAGCGCGGGCTCGATCCGGTCGGTGACGTGCTTGGTCGCGGCCACCTGGGGCTGCAGCTCGGCCTCCGTGGCGGCGGCGAGCTCCTCGGAGTCGGTCACCAGGACCGCGGCGGCCATCGGGTCGTGCTCGGCCTGGCTGATCAGGTCGGCGGCGACGTGGACCGGGTCGGCGGTGGCGTCGGCGAGGATCGCGATCTCGGTGGGGCCGGCCTCGGCGTCGATGCCGATGCGGCCCTTGAGGAGGCGCTTGGCGGCGGCGACGTAGATGTTGCCGGGTCCTGTGACGAGGTTCACGGGCGGGCAGTCCTCGGTGCCGTACGCGAACATCGCGATGGCCTGGGAACCGCCGGCGGCGTACACCTCGTCCACCCCGAGCAGGGCGCAGGCGGCCAGGATCGTGGGGTGCGGCAGTCCGCCGAACTCCTTCTGCGGCGGGGAGGCGACGGCGACGCCCTCGACGCCCGCCTCCTGGGCCGGGACCACGTTCATGACGACGGACGACGGGTATACGGATCGTCCGCCCGGCACGTACAGCCCGACGCGCTCGACCGGCACCCACTTCTCGGTGACGGTGCCACCGGGGACGACCTGGGTGGTGTGCGTGGTGCGGCGCTGCTCGCGGTGGACGAGGCGGGCGCGTCGGATCGACTCCTCCAGAGCGGCGCGGACGGCGGGGTCGAGCGTTTCCAGTGCGCCGGTGATCGCGTCGGCCGGGACACGGATCGAGTCGAGCCGCACCCCGTCGAGTTTCTCCCCCCAGTCGATCACTGCCGCCGAGCCACGATGGCGTACGTCCTCGCAGATGGGCCGCACCGTCTCCAGGGCGGCTTCCACATCGAACTCGGCACGGGGCAGCAGGTCGCGCAGGGCGCCGCCCTCGGGGAGGGCATCGCCGCGCAGATCGATTCGAGAGATCACACCGCAATTCTCGCAGACCGCCTCAGGCGCCCGGACGCCCGTATCACTGGCTGATACATGCCCCTGGTGTGACGGCTGACTATAAGCGTTCACCTGGTCACTCAGAGGGAATAAGGGGGTTACGACCTGGTGCGCGAAAGGGAGCGGACCAGCGAGCGGCGTCACACGGCTTCGATCCGGCTTCGGTTCCCGATCCAGTTCCCGTTTCGGCTCCCGTCTCGGCTCCACGGCGGAGGAGGGAAGCGACGCGGGGCGTCGTCGGACCGACGACAACGCCGGAGCCCGAGTCGCCCGACGCCGGGAGCCCGCTCGCCATCGTGTACCGGGTCGTTACAGCTCCGAGTGGAAGGAGCGCCGGTGACCGAACCGCGCGACGGGGAATTTCCGGACGGCCTCAGCGCGCCAGAGCTGGGCATGTGGCAGTCCTTCCGGACCGGGACCACCTACGACCTGCGCGCCCGCGACAGGGTGCGCGACGATCCTTTCGCCCCGTATGCCTGGGGTCCCGAGCGATGCGTGGAAGCCCGGGTCGTCGCCCTGCTGCTGCTGAGCGGTCCACGGCCCCGGCCCGGCCGGGTGGCGGCGCTGAAGCTCAGGGGGCTGCGGATCACGGGAAGGCTCGACCTCGCGGGCGGGCGCGTCGATCCGTACGTGGAACTGACGGGCTGCCGGTTCGACGAGGAGGTGGTGCTGCCCGAGTGCCACTTCACGACGCTCCGGATGGTGGGCTGCGTGATGCCGCGGCTGGAGGCGGCGCGGCTGCGCACCGAGGGCGACCTGCATCTGCCTCGGTGCCGGATCGAGCGCGGGATCAGGCTCACGGATGCCCAGATCGGTACGGATCTGCTGATCAACCAGATCGAGATCGGCCCCGACCGGCAGGGGCGGGCGCTCATCGGCGACGGACTCGCGGTCGCCCAGGACCTGCAGGCCGAGATGATCGAGACGCTCGGCGAGCTGAGCCTGCGCGGGGCGAAGGTGGGCGGTTCACTGAGTCTGCGCGGCAGCCGGCTGCGGGCGACGCAGGGGCGCCGTGCGCTCAACGCCCCGCAGCTCAGCGTGGAGCGGACGCTGTACATGAGCGAGGCCTGGGTCAGCGTGGACTCGGGGAATCTGGGCACCACTCCCCCGCACGGCACCCCCACCTCCACGACACCGGCCCGCGGCACCCGCCCGCAGGTCTTCCGGTGCCGGGGCGGGGTACGGCTGGACGACGGACGGTTCGGTGACGCGGTCGATCTGCACAAGGCCGTCTTCGTGCTGGCCGGCCACGAGGAGCTGTCACTGCGCCGGATAGTCGCTCCGGAACTGCGGTTCAATCCGGCGCGCCCGGCCCAGGGCAGGGTGGTGCTCAACGGGGCGAAGGTCGTCACGCTGATCGACGTGTCGAGCAGCTGGCCGGGACCGGGCGGTCTGGCGATGGGCGGTTTCGTGTACGAGAACCTCGTCCCGTACGGACACTTCCCGCTCTCCCGGCGCCTGGAATGGGTGGCGGCGGCGACCCCGGAGTACGTACCGGAGCCGTACGAGCGGCTGGCCGCCGTGCTCCGCAGCAGCGGGGAGGACGCGGACGCCCGCGAGGTGCTGCTCGCCAAGCAGCGGCGCCGCCGGGAGACGCTGCCGCCCGCCGCGAAGCTCTGGGGCTTCGTCCAGGACTGGACGGTGGCGTACGGCTACCGGCCGGGGCGGGCCACGGTGTGGATGGCGGTGCTGTGGGCGGCGGGCACGGTGGCGTTCTCACGGTACGAACCGGCGTCGATCAAGGGCGGCGAGCATCCGAAGTGGAATCCCGCGCTGTACGCGCTGGATCTGCTGGTGCCGGTGATCAACCTCGGCCAGGACGGGTACTGGCGGCTGGAGGGCGGCTGGCAGTGGGTCGCGGCCGCCCTGGTTCTGCTGGGATGGATACTGGCCACCACCGTCGCGGCCGGTGCCTCACGGTTGCTGCGCCGCAACTGACCGGGCGGGCGGCCCACCGGAGGGGCCGCCGGCCCTGGGCACCTTGCGCCGGAAGGCCGGGAAGTGACCGAACGGTCGCGTCCCGGCGTCGGACACACCGCCGGGACGTCACCACCGGAACGTCCGGAACAGGCCAGATTCCGCGATTTCCTTTACTGTTTCTTGGCCCCCGGCAGCACAACCCATCCACTCCCTACCAAAGCTTCACAGCACCCCTCTGGCGCCGCCCCGACCAGCGCTTTTCAATGGTCTGCACCATGCCTTTCCTCCGCGCTCTGCTCCGTACCGCGCGCATGATCCGGCACACCCCGGAGCTCTCCGCCGGGTTGCCCGCCGACCATGCGGTGATGCTCGACGCCCCCGACGAGCGGCTCTCGCCCGCGCTGGTGGCGGCCGCCCTCGGGGAGTACGAACCGGCGGCGAAGCTGCTGGCGACGACCCGGGACGCCGCCGAGTGGGAGAGCCGGGACCGGTATCTGAACCGGCTGGTGGCCTTCGCCCGCAACCGGGACGGCTGGCTCCGCGACTGGTTGGCCGCCGCCCCGCACGACTGCGACGCGATCCTCGTCAAGGCCCAGCTCGCGGTCGAGCGGGCCTGGGAGTCACCGGCCCGCGCCGAGCAGCTGCGCGCGGTCGCACCGATGATCACGGCGGCGGCCGAGAGCGATCCGCGCGATCCGGTGCCCTGGCGCCTCGCGCTTGAC
This sequence comes from Streptomyces sp. NPDC002809, assembly GCF_040295435.1. Classification (NCBI taxonomy): domain Bacteria; kingdom Bacillati; phylum Actinomycetota; class Actinomycetes; order Kitasatosporales; family Streptomycetaceae; genus Streptomyces; species Streptomyces sp. NPDC002809. Next base: position 38,473 of record NZ_JBEOVJ010000002.1, on the reverse strand, counting down.
CACGCCCGCGGCACCCATGCCACGCACACCACGTTCGAGGCCCTGTGGGAACAGGCGATACAGCGCTCCACGCACCATTACGGCTGCCATGTCTCCGCTCTCCAGTACCTCTCCGCCGCCTGGTACGGATCGCACCGCGAGTGCTTCGACTTCGCCGAGCGGGCCGCCGAGGACTCGCTGCCCAGTTCGCTGGTGCAGGCGCTGCCGCTCCGGGCCGCCTTCGCGGTGCTGACCGAAGGGCCGGGGAGCGGGTTCACCTCGGTGCAGGAGGACCGGATCGACGCCGCGGCGGATCTGGCGATCTCGCTGTCCGCCGCCTTCGCACCGGGCGACGCATGGCCGGCCGAGGTACGCAATCTGCTCGCGTACGTGCTGGTGATGCGGGGCCGATGGGACGAGGCACTGGAACAGTTCCGGCAGATCGGACCCCACGCGGCGTCGTTCCCGTGGGCCTGTGTGTCCGACGATCCGCTCGGCAGGTTCCTCGACGTACGGGACTCGGCACGGCTCCGGGTGGCCTCCCGGACGCCGCTCGGCCACCGGGCCGACAGGGGACGGGCGCGCGGCCATTACGCTTGACCGTTGTGACCACCGCTCGCCTGCCTCTGTTTCCGCTGAACGCGGTGCTGTTTCCCGGCCTTGTGCTGCCCCTGAACGTCTTCGAGGAGCGTTATCGCGCCATGATGCGCGAGCTGCTGAGGACCGATGAGGACGAACCGCGCCGCTTCGCCGTGGTCGCCATCCGCGACGGCCGCGAGACCGCCCCGACGGCCGCGGGCATGCCGGACGCGGTGACGGTCCCCGTCGAGCGCGGCCCGGCGGACGGCTTCGGCCCGGATCCAGTCCAGACGTTCCACCGGGTCGGCTGTATCGCCGACGCGGCGAAGATCCGGGAGCGTTCGGACGGCAGCTTCGAGGTCCTGGCGACCGGTACCAGCCGCGTGAGGCTCCTGTCCGTGGACGCGAGCGGCCCCTATCTCACCGCCGAACTCGAAGAGCTGGACGAGGACCCGGGCGAGGAGGCGGAGGCGCTCACCGAGGGCGTCCTGCGGGCCTTCCGCGCGTACCAGAAGCGGCTGGCGGGTGCGAGCGAGCGCTCCCTGACCACGGGCGCGGACCTGCCCGGCGAGCCGTCGGTCGTCTCCTATCTGGTCGCCGCGGCGGCGGTCCTCGACATCCCCGCCAAACAGCGGCTGCTCCAGGCCCCGGACACCGCGACCCGGCTCCGCGAGGAGCTGACGATCCTGCGCTCCGAGACGGCCGTCATCCGCCATCTCCCGTCGTTGCCCGCCGTGGAACTCACCCGCGCCCCGACCCACCCCAACTGAGCGACCGGAGGGCCTCTCCCCCGTGGCGAAGAAGCCGAAGAAGCAGCCCCAGTCCGGCGGCACCCCCGCGACGGTCGCGCTGACCGCGGCCGGCACGGAGTTCACCGTGCACGCGTACGAGCACGACCCCGCATCGGCCTCCTACGGCGAGGAGGCGGCCGAGGCCCTCGGTGTCTCCCCCGACCGGGTGTTCAAGACCCTGGTCGCCGACGTGGACGGCCGCCTGACGGTCGCGGTCGTCCCCGTGGCGGGCTCCCTGGACCTGAAGGCCCTGGCCTCGGCGGCCGGCGGCAAGCGCGCCACCATGGCGGACCCGGCAGCGGCGGAGCGCACCACGGGCTACGTCCTCGGCGGCATCTCCCCCCTGGGCCAGCGCAAACGGCTGCCCACGGTGCTGGACGCGTCGGCCCGGTCCCACACGACGATCTGCGTGTCGGCGGGCCGCCGCGGCCTGGAGGTCGAACTGTCCCCCACGGACCTGGCATCCCTGACGGACGCGGTCTTCGCCCCGATCGGCCGCGGCTAGGGCCCACGGAGAGGCGCCGGCCCTCAGCACCCCCGGCTCCGCCCTCAACCACCGGACAGGCTGAGACCACCCGCCCTGCCCAGCCCGTCCCACGCCGCGGGCCCACGGGGGCAAATCCAACCCGCTCTCAGCCCGTCGCACGGCTCCGGGCTCACAGGCCACTCAAGCCCGCCCGCCACAACGGCTCCACCCTCAGCCACCGCACGGGCTGAAACCCCCAGCCCTGCCCAGCCCGTTTCACGCCCCGGGCCCACGGAGGCCGATCCAACCCACACCCAGCCCGTCCCACGCCCCGGGCCCACGGGGGCCGATCCCCCCTCAGCCCGTCGCACGCCGCGGGCCCACGGGGGCCGATCCCCCCTCAGCCCGTCGCACGCCCCCGGGCTGGTAGCTCCCTTCAGCCCGTCCGGCGCTTGAGGACCGGGGTCCGGGGCAGAGCCCCGGTTACGGGAAGGGGCGGGTAGGGGACGAGCCCCGCGCAGCGGCCCCGCTCACGCCCCCGCGGACGGACCGGGCGGCCCCGCCTCGGGCGAGGACGAAGGCGCGGGCGCAGGCCCGGACGGCGCGGGCGCACCCCCCGACGGCGCGGGCGCAGGCCCGGACGGCGCCCCGTGGTACACCCCCCACTCCGGCTCAGGATCCCGCGGCCCGAACAACGCCGTCAGCCCCAGATGCACGGCCATCGCCGCCAACGACCACGCCAGCAACGCCCCCTTCGCATGCAGCTCCAGCGGCGCATCGAAGATCACGCCCTTGCCGACCTCGCGCGCATGGGCGACCACGTCGTCGGTGGGTCCCAGCCGGGTACCGAGCTGCCACGCCAGGAGCGAGCCGAGTAGGCCCCCCACGGCGAGCGCCACCACGAGGGCGATCCCGCCCTTCCGGTGGAACCAGAAGACCAGCGCGGCCGAGACCGCACCGAAGGCCAGCGCGAGCAGCGCGAACGTGCCGTCGGCGCCGATCGCCTCCTCCCCCTCGCTGTCGCTGAGGAAGACGGCGGTGTCGTCGGAGACCAGGGGTACCCGCGGCGCAAGCCACAGCCAGAGCAGGCCGAGCGCGACCCCGGCGACGGTCACCGCGACGGCGACCAGTGCCGCCCGGCGCAGTTCCGTACGGAGTTCCCTCTCCTCCGGCGACCTCAACAGGGTTCCGAGGTGGGATCCGCCGGGGCCACCCCCTTCCGGCGGCTTCTGCCACGGGTCGTGGGGCGAGGGCTGGTGCGGCGGCGTCAGAGGTGCTGTCACCGTGCCATCGTGCCAGGCGTCCCTGTGGCGCGCCTCACCGGACCGCTGCCCTGCGGTACGCCCAGGTCGCCACGGCGAGCGAGAGGACACCGACGACGGCGCAGACGGCGAGATCGAGGGCGATGACGGCCCAGTCCGGGTGGGTGTCGAAGGAGCGGGCGAGCGCCTCGACCCCGTAGGTGGAGGGAAGCAGGTCGCGGGCCCAGCCGATGGGCCCGGGCAGCCGGTCCGCCGGAAGCACGCCCAGCAGCAGCGCCGCGGACATGCCCAGCTGGCCCAGCAGCGTGGCCAGCTCCTGCCGGGGCGCGAGCAGCCCGAAGGCGGCGCCGAGTCCGGAGAGCGCCGCACCGGAGAGGGGGATGACCGCGACGAGCACCCACAGGTGGACCATCGGCAGCCCGAACAGCACGCTGCCCGCCACCGCTGTCACGATCGTGCCGGGCACGGTGAAGGAGGCGTACGCCCCGGCCGCTCCGAGCACCACGGCCGCGGGCGGCACCGGCAGGGTCGCGTAGTGGTCGAGCCCTCCGCCGGCCCTTAGCTGACCGAAGTACTGGGCCAGCATGTTCAGCGCGACGAAGGCGACGACCAGGACGCTGGATCCGGCCACGACGGCACGGGCCTCGGAGCCGCCGTCCACGACCCCGCGCATCAGGACCATGATCCCGATGGACTGGAAGGTCGCCACGAAGAGCAGTGGGATGCGTGCGACGCGGGCCCGGGACAGCTGGGCCCGGTAGACCGCGGCGAGCGAGGGGAACAGCCGGGCGCGCGGCGCGAGCGGCTCGGCCTCCCGGCCCGGTACGCCGTCACCGGCCGGTGCGGGCGCCGGGCCCGGTACGCCGTCGGCCGGCGCGGGCAGGTCGTGGGGTCCGGTCCGGTCGGTCCCCCCTGTCCGGTCCGGCTGCCCGGCCCTACCGGACACCGCTTCCGCAGGAACAATGCTCGTCACCTGACGCTGCTCCCGTTCGGTCCCTGCCCGGCCACACACCCGTACCGCTCCGCTTCGCCCACCGCACCGATCCCGCTCATGACTTCACCAGTCCCTTGGTCGCGTCCCCGCCGAGAGCCAGGTAGACATCCTCCAGGCTGGGTGTGGCCAGGGTGAAGTCGTCGAGTGCGGCGAAGGCCGCGCCACCGGTGACGGCGGCGACCGCCGCCCGCGCCTCGTCGGGCCCGAGCCGCAGCACCCAGCGGCGCCCTGACTCCTGCGCGGACGCCCGCAGGGCGGCGACCTCGGGCACGTCCAGCGGTGCCCGCTCGCGCCACACCAGTTCCACCCGGACCTCGCCCGCGACCCGTTCCTTGAGTCCGGCCGGGGTGTCGCAGGCTATGACCTTGCCGCGCTCGATCACGGCGACCCGGTCGAGGACGGTCTCGGCCTCGATGACGTTGTGGGTGACCAGCAGCACCGTCGCACCGCGTTCGGCACGCCGGCGGTCGACGGCGGCCCAGACGGCACGCCGGGCCACGGGGTCCATTCCGGTCGTCGGCTCGTCGAGGATGAGTACCGGCCGCTCCCCGACCAGTGCGGCCGCGACGCAGGCGAGCCGTCGCTGTCCGCCGGAGAGCTTCTTCAGGGGGCGGCCTGCGAGCTCGTCGAGGCCGAGTTCACCGAGCACCGCGTCGCGTTCGGCGCGGGCCTCGCGTACGGGCAGGCCGCGCAGCCGTCCGGTGGTCTCGGCGGCGAGAGCGACGGTCAGCTCGTCGAGCGCGGTCGATTCCTGCCCGAGGTAGCCGATCAGCCGGGAGGCCCGTTCGGGGTGGCGCACGAGGTCGTGGCCCAGCATGTCGACGCTGCCCGAGTCCGGCCGCATCAGTCCGGTGAGCTGCCGTACGAGGGTGGACTTGCCGGCGCCGTTGGGGCCGAGCAGTCCGAAGATCTCACCGCGCCGGATGTCCAGACTGATGCCGTCGGTGGCACGCACCTCGGGTGCGGCGGGAGTGCCGCGCCGCCCCCGGGCCGCGGGGTAGGTCTTGACCAGATCACGCACCGCGCACACAGTGCCGTTCGCCGTCTGCGCCTGTGCTGTGCCCGTACTCACGAGGTACGAGGGTACGGGGTCCGGAGACCCGCATTACGCCCGGGGCCGCACCGATCGGACATCAACGCGGTAAACACGGGGCGGGTTGAGCACCGCGGGTACCGATGCGGCCTCAGTCCCCGGACGCCACGGCATTCTCCGGTTTCCCGACGGCGGGAGCAGGCCGGTCGGCCACCGGGAGGTGCTTCTCGCCTGCGGGGGCGTGCTCCGCCGCGGCCCGCACGTCGATCTCGCGCCAGAAGCCCGCCCGGATCGCATAGCGGTCGTGCTCGTCGATCTGGTCGTCCTTGTGCGCGAGCAGCCCGAAGCGGGCCGCGTACCTCAGCAGTTCGCCGTCGATGCGGTGCGGGATGCGGGGGTACATGGTGGACAGCTTCTGCAGGTGGACGGTCTCCGGCAGCCGTTCCATCCAGCGCCGGGCGAAGACCTGCCCCACCTCGAAGGGGTCACCGCCGACCGTGGTGATGTCCTCCTCCCGGTCCGCCCAGCGCTGCTCGGCGCTGGTGACCTGGGCGAGCGTCGGCAGGGAGGCGGTCTCGGGGGGTTCGCCGAGGGGGCCGCCTCGCTCCACCCATCCGCGGTCGGAGGACCAGCGGAGGGTCGCGTTGGCGGGGGGCGGGGCAGGCTGCTGCCGGTCCGCATGGGCCCCGGGGCCGCGCAGGGTGCCCGCGAGGTCCTTCGGGGTCGGGACGCCCCTGCCGCCCTGGCCCTGCGCGGTGTGCCCGGTGTTCTCGTCGGGCGGTGCGGACGTGCCGTTGCGGGCGGCTTCGGCCTGGGCCTCCGATGCCCGCTCGGCGGAGGCCGCGAGGGCTGCTTCGGGCAGGGGTGCGGAGAGGATCGCGGCGATCTCGGGGCGCGGTACGGGCGGCGGGGCACAGGCCCCGCCCATCTCCTTGGCCCGCACGGCCTGGGTGATCCAGGCCCGGTCCAGCACGCGCCGCTCGTCGGCCTCCGCGACCAGGTCCTCCGACTGGTTGTAGTCGCCGTCGGCGGCCTGGACGGCCCAGAGGTGGACGGCGACGCCGTGTTCCTTGGCGGACATCAGGCCGGGGAGCAGATCTCCGTCGCCGGTCACCAGGACGACGTCGGAGCAGGCGCGGTTCCTGGCGAGCTCGGTGAGCTCGGCGTGCATCGCCGCGTCGACGCCCTTCTGCGCCCAGCGCCCGTCGCTGCGGGTGAGGGCGCCCAGCCGTACCGTCACCCGCGACATGACGCGCAGCCTGCGGTGTTCGGGCTGCGGTACGCGGTCGGGGGCGCCGTCGAACCAGTAGATCCGCAGCAGAGGCTGTTCCGTATCGGCCTCGGCCCGCTCCCTGAGGCCCTGGATCAGGGCCGCGTGGTCGACGGTGATGCGGGAACGGGCGGGCTCTCCGGCCAGCAGGCTCGCGGCTGCGCCCAGCAAGTAGCCGGCGTCCACCAGGACGACGCAACGGTCCACGCGTTCCACCCTCTTCCAGGAATTCGGGAACGGGTCCAGCGGGTCCGGTCTTCGGAGAAGGATCGGATCCGCTTACTCAGGGTTTCCTTCGAGTCTGCCCGACCGCACGGGGGTTAACGGTCGGAACTCGATCATCGGCGTGGCGGATCCGGAAAACCGCGCATCATACCTCCTCACTACGCACGGTAATGATCCAACATGCGGTGTTTACCCGATTATGTGAATCTGACATCGGTCCTGGCCCCGAGAGTCCCCATAGGAGGAACACCATGGCCAAGAACAAGAACCGCAAGCAGGGCAGCCAGCAGGACCGCGCGTCCGAGTCGGAGCGCGGTGCGCAGGAGGCACGGTCCACGGCTTTCGAGTCGCAGAACCAGCCCCAGGCGCAGTCCCAGGGCAGCCCTGCCGATGTTGCGCGTAAGCATCAGCGGCGCTTCGGCCACAACTGACCGGACTTCTCCGGTACGGCCACAGGCCGGTAGCCGAGAGGGGCGCACCCGCATTCGCGGGGCGCCCCTCTCGTGCGTGTGCGGGCAGTGCTCAGCCGGCCAGGCAGGACGGGCCGAGCAGCACCTTCAGGTCTCCGAAGAGCGCGGGGTCGGCCTTCACCCGGTGCCGGTCGAGCCGGAGCACCGTGGTCTTGCGGGGGCCCTGGAGCCTGATCCGCACCTCGGTGTCGCCGCGGTGGCTGTTGAGCACCTCGCCGAGCCGGCTGACCATGGGCGGGGTGATCTTGACCGTGGGGATGGTCAGCACCACGGGGGCGTTGGTGCCCGCGTTCGAGATGTCGGGGACCTGCATCTCCATGGCGACGAGCCGGGGCACGTCCTCGCGCTTGTCGAGGCGTCCCTTGACGAAGACGACGGTGTCCTCGACGAGCTGGGTGGAGACCAGCTGGTAGGTGGCCGGGAAGAACATGCACTCGATGGAGCCGGCCAGGTCCTCGACGGTGGCGATGGCCCAGGCGTTGCCCTGCTTGGTCATCTTGCGCTGGAGGCCGGAGATGATGCCGCCGATGGTGACGATCGCGCCGTCGCTGTGTTCACCGCCGGTGAGCTGCGAGATCGCCGCGTCGGACTTGTCGCTCAGCACGTGCTCGATGCCGAAGAGCGGGTGGTCGGAGACGTAGAGCCCGAGCATCTCGCGCTCCTGGGCCAGCAGGTAGGACTTCTCCCACTCGATGTCGGAGAACTCCACGTCGAGACCGAAGCCCGGCTCGTCGCTGTCCTCCTCGCCGCCGCCGAAGAGGTCGAACTGCCCCTCGGCCTCCTTGCGCTTGACCTGCACCACGTTGTCGATCATGGGCTCGTGGTGCGCGACGAGGCCCTTGCGGGTGTGGCCCATCTCGTCGAAGGCCCCGGCCTTGATGAGCGACTCCACGGTCCGCTTGTTGCAGACGACCGCCTCGACCTTGTCGAGGAAGTCGGGGAAGGTGTTGTACTTCCCCTTCGCCTTGCGGCACCGGATGATCGAGTCCACGACGTTCTGACCGACGTTACGGATGGCCGTCAACCCGAAGAGGATGACGTCGTCACCCTGTGCGGCGAAGTTCGACTCGGACTCATTGACGTTCGGCGGGAGCACCTTGATGCCCATGCGACGGCACTCGTTGAGGTAGACCGCCGACTTGTCCTTGTCGTCCTTGACCGAGGTGAGCAGCGCCGCCATGTACTCGGCGGGGTAGTTGGCCTTGAGGTATCCGGTCCAGTAGGTGACCAGGCCGTACGCGGAGGAGTGCGCCTTGTTGAAGGCGTATCCGGCGAACGGGACCAGCACGTCCCAGAGCGCCTTGATCGCGGCGTCGGAGAAGCCGTTCTTCTTGGCACCGGCCTCGAAGAGGACGAAGTTCTTCGCCAGCTCGTCGGCCTTCTTCTTGCCCATCACGCGGCGCAGGATGTCGGCCTCGCCGAGCGAGTACCCGGCGACGATCTGGGCGGCCTTCTGTACCTGCTCCTGGTACACGATCAGGCCGTAGGTGAGGCCGAGGACCTCCTTGAGCGGCTCCTCCAGCTCCGGGTGGATCGGAGTGATCTCCTGGCGGGCGTTCTTGCGCTCGGCGTAGTTCGTGTGCGAGTTCATGCCCATCGGGCCCGGCCGGTACAGGGCCGAGACGGCGGAGATGTCCTCGAAGTTGTCGGGCTGCATCTGGCGCAGCAGGGAGCGCATCGGCCCGCCGTCGAACTGGAACACCCCGAGCGTGTCACCGCGGCAGAGCAGCTCGTACGTCTTGGGGTCGTCCAGCGGAAGCGCCAGCATCTCCAGGTCGACGCCCTTGTTGGACTTCACCATCTTGATGGCGTCGTCCATGATCGTCAGGTTGCGCAGCCCCAGGAAGTCCATCTTCAGGAGGCCGAGCGACTCGCACTGCGGGTAGTCCCACTGCGTGATGGTGACGCCGTCGGAGTGCCGCACCCAGACCGGGGCGTGGTCGACGATCGGCTCGCTGGACATGATGACGCCCGCGGCGTGCACGCCCATCTGCCGGACCAGGCCCTCGACGCCCTTCGCGGTGTCGATGACCTTCTGGACGTCCGGCTCGTTCTCGTACATCCCCCGGATCTCGCCGGCCTCGCTGTAGCGCGGGTGCTTGGGGTCGGTGATGCCGTTGAGGTCGATGCCCTTGCCGAGGACGTCGGCGGGCATGGCCTTGGTGAGCCTGTCGCCCATCGCGTAGGGGTAGCCGAGGACGCGGGCCGAGTCCTTGATCGCGTTCTTGGCCTTGATCTTGCCGTAGGTGCCGATCATGGCGACCTTGTCGGCGCCGTACTTCTCGGTCACGTACCGGATCACCTCGACGCGCCTGCGCTCGTCGAAGTCGATGTCGACGTCGGGCATGGAGACGCGCTCGGGGTTGAGGAACCGCTCGAAGATCAGTCCGTGCTCGATCGGGTCGAGGTCGGTGATGCCCATCGCGTACGAGACGATCGAGCCGGCTGCGGAGCCTCGGCCGGGGCCGACCGCGATGCCGTTGTTCTTGGCCCACATGATGAAGTCGGCGACGACCAGGAAGTACCCCGGGAACCCCATCTGGATGATGATGTCCATCTCGTACTCGACCTGCTTCTGCCGGTCCTCGGGGACCCCGCCCGGGAAGCGGCGGTCCATCCCGACGCGGACCTCCTCCTGGAACCAGGTGATCTCCGTGTAGCCGTCCGGGATGTCGAACTTCGGCATCAGGTCGCGCTTCTCGAACATCCCGGTGGTGTCGATCTGCTGCGCGACCAGCAGGGTGTTGGCGCAGCCCTCCTGCCAGGCGTCTGAGGAGTCGACGCCGTACATCTCGTCCGTCGTCTTGAGGTAGTAGCCGGTGCCGTCGAAGCGGAAGCGGTCCGGGTCGGAGAGGTTCTTGCCGGTCTGGATGCAGAGCAGCGCGTCGTGCGCGGTCGCCTCGCTGGCGTAGGTGTAGTGCGAGTCGTTCGTCACGAGCGGCGGGATGTTCAGCTTCTTGCCGATTTCGAGGAGCCCGTCACGGACCCGGCGCTCGATCTCGATGCCGTGGTCCATCAGCTCCAGGAAGTACTTGCCCTCGCCGAAGATGTCCTTGTAGTCGGAGGCCGCCTGGACCGCCTCGTCGAACTGCCCGAGCCGCAGCCGCGTCTGCACCTCGCCCGAGGGGCATCCGGTGGACGCGATCAGGCCCTCGGACCACTGGGAGATCGTCTCCTTGTCCATGCGCGGCCACTTCTGCAGCCAGCCCTCGGCGTAGGCGTCCGAGGACAGCTTGAAGAGGTTGTGCAGCCCCTTGGCGTTCGACGCCCAGATCGTCTTGTGGGTGTAACCACCCGAACCGGAGACGTCGTCGCGCTTCTGGTGCGGCTGGCCCCACTGGATCTTCCGCTTGTGCTTGCGCGACTCCGGAGCGACGTACGCCTCGATCCCGATGATCGGCGTCACGTTCGCCTTGACGGCCGAATGGAAGAAGTCGTACGCCCCGTGCAGGTTGCCGTGGTCCGTCATCGCGATATGGGACATGCCCATCTCGTTGCAGGCCTCGAACATGTCCTTGAGCCGCGCGGCACCGTCCAGCAGCGAGTACTGGGTGTGGACGTGAAGGTGCGTGAAGGGCGGCTTGGTCACGGCGCTGTGCCTCCGGGGGCGGGGATGACGGGGCGGGGGGGGACAGCGTGGAAGTCTACGTCTCCGAGGTGACAAGCGACGGGCACTCCGCGATACGGTCGCGCGTTGGAAGGGCGGGAGCACCCGTCCCTTTTGTCATGTACGTCGTCATGCAGGCCAGGTACCAGGAGGCACCCAGAGATGTCGGAAACGCAGACCGGCGCAGCGCAGCGCGGGGAGCAGATCCTCGAGGTCTTCGACACCGCTTTCGGTGAGCTGCTGGCCGCCGATCCGGCTGCCTTCCGGGTGAAGTTCCGCAAGATGGCGGGCTCGTCCTTCGCCTTCTACCGGGGCACGGCGTGCCTCTTCTACAACGACCTGGAGCGGGAGCGGCACGGCGGCCCGTATCTCGACGAGCGCACCGGCCGGGTGTGGATCCACGGCGATCTGCACGCGGAGAACTTCGGCACGTACATGGACGCCAACGGGCGCCTCGTCTTCAACGTGAACGACTTCGACGAAGCCTATGTGGGCCCCTTCACCTGGGACCTCAAGCGCTTCGCCGCCTCCGTCGCCCTGATCGGTTACGCGAAGGCGCTGGGCGACGACCAGATCAGCGAGCTCGTCCGGGTCTACGCGGCGGCCTACCGCGAGCGGATCCACGCGCTGGCGACGGGCGCGAAGAACGACGAGGTGCCGCCGTTCACGCTCGACACGGCCGAGGGGCCGCTCCTGGACGCCCTGCGGGACGCCCGCTCCCTGACCCGGTTCTCGTTGCTGGACTCGATGACCGAGATCCGTGACTTCGAGCGCAGGTTCGCGGAGGGCGGCGGCTCGATCGACCTGGACGCGGCAACGCGCTACAAGGTCCTCGCGGCGTTCGACGGCTATCTGGAGACGCTGCCGGAGTCGAGTCTGACCCGCCCTGACTCCTACCGGGTCAAGGACGTCGTCGGCCGTCGCGGAATCGGCATCGGATCGGCCGGGCTGCCCTCGTACAACATCCTCCTGGAGGGCAACAGCGACGCCCTGGAGAACGATGTCGTGATCTATCTCAAGCAGGCGCAGACCCCTGCCGTCTCCCGGCACATCACGGATACGGCGGTGCGGGGCTACTTCCAGCACGAGGGGCACCGCACGGTGATCTCGCAGCGTGCCCTCCAGGCGCACGCCGACCCGTGGCTGGGCTGGACCGAGCTGGACGGGGCCGGTCAGCTGGTCGCCGAGGTGTCGCCGTACGCGGTCGACCTCGACTGGTCCGACATCGACGAGCCCGATGAGATCGCGGCCGTCGTCGCCGACCTCGGCCGGGCGACGGCGACGATGCACTCCGCGGCGGACGACGAGAGCGGCCACTCGCTGGTGCCGTTCTCCACCGAGCGGGCGATCGACGCGGCGATCGCGGCCGACGAGGAGGGCTTCGGAGACCTGCTGGTGGACTTCGCCCACAGCTACGGGGCCCGGGCGCGCGCGGACCACCAGATCTTCGTGGACCTGTTCCGCAACGGCCGCATCCCGGGGCTGTAGGAAGCCCGCAAGGAGCTGTAAGCCTTCCCACAGTGCCCCGGACCTTTAAGGCTCGCATACAGGTTCGCATGCGACACTCCCTGACGATGGACATCTCCGGCACGCAGCTCAGAGTCGTACGCGCGGCGCTTTTCACAGCGCTCGTCGTGACGCTCTCCGCTGCCTCCCACGTGCTGCTCTCCCGGGTCCCGCTGCCGATGACCCTCGTCGCCGTGCTGGCCGGCGCCGTCTTCGTCGTGGCCTACGCGCTGGCAGGCCGGGAGCGTGGCTTCGGGGCCATCGCCGGGCTGCTGGTGCCCCTGGAACTGACCGCGGACACCGTCTTCACCACCGGCCAGCACCTCTGCTACGGCGCGGCGGGCGGCCCGATCGCGGGCCCACTGCGGTCGGTCGGCGTCGACGTGCTGTGCGGCGGCGGTGACGTCGGGACGGGCGCGGCGGGGCTCGGCGGCGTCGGCCAGGTGGGCACTCCCCTGACCTCGGTGACCGCCGGCGGTCACGGCGCGGCCGCGCTGCTGGCCTCGCCCGGCCCCCTGGTGCCGTGGCTGCTGCTGGCCGCGCATGTGACGGTCGGGCTGCTCGCCGCAGCCTGGCTGCACCGCGGTGAGCTGGCGCTCGCCGGGCTGCTGGGCACGTTCGCCCTGCTGGCCTTCCGGCCGCTGCTGATCGCGGTGGCCGTGGCGGGGGCGGTCCGCCGCTCCGTACTCCTGAAGGCCGGTACAGGCGGCCCCGGCCCGCACCTGCTCGTCCACAGCCGCTTCCTGGTGCACTCCGTGGGACGGAGGGGACCGCCGCGCTCGGCCTGCGCCACCGCCTGAGCACGCAAGTCCCTGATGACGTACGACCACGCACCCCACGGAGAACCGACCATGAGCAAGCGCAACAGCCAGGCCAACAAGTCCGCCGCCCGCGAGCGGCTGCGCGTGGAGCGCGAGCGCCAGGCCAAGAAGGACCGCACCCGCCGGCAGGTCGTCGTCGGCGTCTCGGTCGTCGCCGCCCTCGCGATCATCGGCGGCGGCGCCTACGGCGTGATGCAGCTGAACAAGCCGGACCACTGGGACGCGGCGACGGACGCGAAGAGCGTCACCGCACCGAAGAACACCTCGGGCAAGGACGGCACGACCGTCGTGGTCGGCAAGTCGACCGCCAAGAAGACCCTGGAGCTGTACGAGGACTCCCGCTGCCCGGTCTGCGCCAGTTTCGAGCAGACCGTCGGTGAGACCGTCCACAAGGACGTCGACGCGGGCAAGTACAAGGTCAAGTACATCGGTGCCACGTTCCTCGACAGCAACGGCGGCGAGGGCTCGAAGAACGCGCTGAGCGCCCTGGGCGCCGCGCTGAACGTGAGCCCCGAGGCCTTCCTCGACTACAAGTACGCGCTCTACTCCGCGAAGTACCACCCGGAGGAGACGGACGACAAGTTCAAGGACGACTCGTACCTGATCAAGGTCGCCGACACGGTGGACGCGCTGAAGGGCAATGACGCCTTCCAGAAGAACGTCGAGGACGGCACGTACGACGCCTGGGCGATGAAGATGTCCGCCGTCTTCGACAAGAGCGGCGTCGAGGGCACTCCGACGCTGAAGATGGACGGCAAGACGCTGACCGGTTCGGACAGCCAGAACGCCCCGATGACGGTGGCGGACTTCAACACCGCGATCACCGCCGCGCTGAAGGGCTGATCCGCCCGGCCCCGGACGAACGGGCTGGTGAACCCACCGGGTTCACCAGCCCGTTCGCGTCCGTCGTACGCGCGGACCGTCAGGATCCGGCCACTGCGGGCCGTGTTGACGGCAGATGACGACGCCGTGCCGGGCGACTTCCTCCAGGGATCCAATGCGGACACACCGGCCACGAGTACGTCCCCGTAGATGACGTTCGTGTCTCAAACTCCGGAGCGGGCAGAAGATTTTCTTCCCGTTGCGCCGATTTGCACCATGAATGATTGGGCCGGATCGATCCTCGTCCACACATGACATGCCCACGTAATCTCCCCGGCGGCGGGTGAGGAAATCCCTCCCCCACACATCCGCGAGGAGTCCCTGTGCGCACTCTTGCTCGTATATCACCGCGTATGCGTCACCGTGCGATCGGCACCGCCGTCCTGGCCGGAACCCTGGCCCTGGCACCCCTCTCCGTCTCCTCCGGCGCCACCGCCGCTTCCGGCAGGGCCGCCACGGCCGCCTCGGCCGAGGCCTGCGCCGACGCCCCGGCCGGCGCCACCGCCCGCCAGGCCCGCCCCTCGGGCCCGCAGCACGCCGCGGATCCCAACGCACTCACCACGGCCCAGGCCGCGGCCATCGACAAGCAGCTCAAGCAGAGAGTCGCCGAGCGCCGGGTCACCGGCTCCACGCTCGCCGCCGGCGCGACCGTCCCGGTCTACTTCCACGTCATCCACTCGGGCAGCACGGGCAAGCTCACCGCGGGCGACATCAGCAGCCAGATGAGCGTGCTGAACGCCGCGTACAGCGGCCAGGGAACCGGCAACACCCCCTCCGGCTTCCAGTTCTCCCTGGCGGGCACCGACTACACGGACAACGCCACCTGGTACAACGTCTCCTCGGGCTCATCGGCCGAGAAGGCGATGAAGACGGCCCTGCGCAAGGGCGGCAAGAACGCGCTCAACGTCTACACCGCCAACCTCGGCGGCGGACTGCTCGGCTGGGCGACCTTCCCGAGCTCCTACAGCTCCAGCCCCTCCATGGACGGCGTGGTGATCCTGGACACCTCGCTCCCGGGCGGCTCCGCCACCAACTACGACGAGGGCGACACGGCGACGCACGAGGTCGGCCACTGGATGGGGCTCTACCACACGTTCCAGGGCGGCTGTAACGGCAACGGCGACTACGTCTCCGACACCCCCGCGGAGAAGACCGCCGCCTTCGAGTGCCCGACCGGGCGCGACACCTGCACCAACAAGACGGGTGTCGACCCCATCCACAACTTCATGGACTACACGTACGACTCCTGCATGTACCAGTTCACCGCGGGCCAGGTGCAGCGGATGAGCGACAGCTGGGTCGCGTACCGCGGCTGATCCGCTCTCTCATGCCCGAGGGGCCCCGCGCCGTTCCGTGCGCGGGGCCCCTCGTGTGCTCACAGCGTGGCGAGGAAGCCGATCGCGACCTTCCAGGCCAGCTCGGCCGACGCCTGGTCGAAGTCCGGCAGTTCCGCGTCGGTGAACAGGTGCCCCGCGCCGGGGTACCGGTAGACCTCGACATCGGCGCCGGTCCGCTGCATCTGCAGATACCAGGAGTTCAGCCAGTCGTGCGTCTCGAACGGGTCCGGGTCGGCGACGTGCAGCTGCACGGGCAGCTCGTCCACCGACGCGTTCTCGGCGATGTCCGACGTGCCGTGGAAGAGCAGCAGCCCGCGCGCCTTCGCGTCCCCGAGCGCCAGCGTCTGGGCGACGGACGCACCGAGCGAGAAGCCCACGTACACCAGCCCGCGGTCGGAGTAGGGTGCGGCGGCCAGCACGGCCCGCTTGAGCAGCTCCTCCTTGCCCGTCTCCTCCTTGAAGGCCAGTCCTTCCTCGACGGATTCGAAGGTGTGTCCCCCGAAAAGATCGGGAACGTGCACCTCATGCCCGGCGGCACGCAGCCGGTCGGCGGCCGCGTGCACCGCGGGGCGCAGACCGTACGTCGAGTGGAAAAGCATGATGTTCATGAGGTCCATGGTGCCAGTTCACCGGGACCTCCGAGCCGAGAGCATGGAGAGCGACGACATGGAGAACGTACTGCGTCCGCTGATCGTCCTCGGCGGGGCCGCCCTGATCACTCTCGTGGCGGGCTGGCTGCTCGACCTGCTGCTCAGGCGGGCCGACGGCCGGCACCACGAGACCCCGTTGTGGGGTCTGCTGCGGCGCTGCCGGATCCCGTTCCAGCTGACGCTGTGCACGGCCCTGCTGCGGGGCACCTACACACAGACCCGGCTCGACCTGGTGAAGGTCCACCGGGCGGGCATCGGCCAGGTGCTGACGCTGGTTCTGATCGGCGCGTCGGCCTGGCTGGTGGTGCGGATCGCCGTCGCGGTGGTGGACTCGGTGTACGCGCGCTACGCGGCGAACACCCGGGACCCGGCACGGGTGCGGCGGGTGCGGACACAGGTGACGCTGATCCAGCGGGTGGTCATCGCGATCGTGACGACCGTCGCCGTCGCCGCGATGCTGCTCACGTTCCCCGCCATGCAGACGGTCGGCACCTCGATGCTGGCCTCGGCCGGCGTCCTCGGCATCGTCGCGGGTGTCGCCGCCCAGTCCACACTCGGCAATCTCTTCGCGGGCCTGCAGATCGCCTTCGGCGACATGGTGCGGATCGGTGACACGGTGGTGGTGGACGGCGAGTGGGGCACGGTCGAGGAGATCACGCTGACCTTCCTCGCGGTCCGGACCTGGGACGAGCGGCGGATCACGATGCCGGTCTCGTACTTCACCAGCAAGCCGTTCGAGAACTGGTCGCGCGGCGGGGTCCAGATGAGCGGTTCGGTCTTCTTCCACCTCGACCACTCGGCGCCGGTCGCCGCCATGCGCGAACAGCTGCGGGACATCCTGGGCGAGTGCGCCGCATGGGACGGCCGGGACTGGTCGCTGGCGGTCACCGACACCACGCCCTCCACGATCCAGGTGCGTGCGGTGGTCACGGCGAAGGACGCGGACGACATCTGGACGGTGCGCTGCGCGGTCCGGGAACAGCTGATCGGCTGGCTGCGCGACCACCATCCGTACGCGCTGCCGAGGATCGCCACGGCCCCCGCGGCGCTGCCGCCCGGTGACGCGTGGCCGACGGTGAACGGCACGGACGAGAAGTCCGGGGGCTGGGGCAGGGCGCCGCGCACCGGGCGCGGCTGAAGGGAACCGGCGTCACCGCAGGCTGCGTACGTCCAGCTGGCGCAGCACCCGGTCGACCACCTCGGGGTCCGCCCCGGCCTCGCTGCGCGCGGAGAGCACCGCGTGACGGGCGGCCGACATCATCTCGCGCTGGACGCGGTTGACCGCCTTGAACCGTTCGGCGCGCTGCGCGTACGCCTCGCGCCGCTCGTCGTCGACCATGTCGGGGCTGATCCGCGCGCCCACGTCGTAGGCGAGCCGCTGGAGACGTTCCGCGAGGTCCTCGGGGAACTCCTCCACCTCCTGGATCTCCTTGAGCCGCTGCTTGGCCGCCTTGGCGGCGCGGATCGCGAGGTCCCGCTCCAGCGCGGCCTCGGCGTCGGTGTCCGCCCGGACCCCCAGCCGGCGCACCAGCCAGGGAAGCGTGAGGCCCTGGAAGACCAGCGTGACCATGATCACGGCGAACGCGATGAAGACGATCTCGTCGCGGCCGGGGAACGGCTTCCCGTCATCCGTCTCCAGCGGGATCGCCAGCGCAAGGGCGACCGAGGCCACGCCGCGCATCCCGGCCCACCACATGATCACGGTCTCCCGCCAGCTGGTGGGGATCTCCTCGCTGACGTCGCGGCGGGTGTGCAGCCGTTTGGCCAGCCAGGTCGCGGGGAGCAGATAGAGCAGCCGTACGCCGACGACGACGGCGACGACGGCCAGCGCCCAGCCGGCCATCTCCAGTTCGCGCCCGTCGGCGGTACCGAAGACGTTGTGCAGTTCGAGGCCGATCAGTCCGAAGGCGACACCGGTGACGAGGGTGTCGACGATCTCCCAGAAGGTGCGGCCGGTGAGCCGGCCGAGGACGTCGTCGGCGTCGGCCGTGTGCTCGGCGAGGAAGAGCGCGGTGGTCAGGACGGCGAGCACGCCGGAGCCCATCAGCTCCTCGGCGAGCACATAGCTGACGAACGGCACCAGCAGGGAGAGGCCGACCTGGAGGGTTGCGTCGCCGAGCAGGCCCATGAGTTTGATCGTGAGCCAGCCGAGCGCGGCGCCCACCGCCACGGCGACGACGGCCGACAGGACCAGCAGTCCGAACGCCTCGGGAACCGAGAAGGTGCCGCTCACCGCCGCGGCGATCGCCACGTGGTACAGCACGATCGCGGTCACGTCGTTGAACAGCCCCTCGCCCTCCAGGATGGAGACGAGCCTGCGGGGCAGCCCGACCGATCCGGCCACAGCGGTGGCCGCGACCGGGTCGGGCGGGGCGACGAGCGCGCCGAGTGCGACGGCCGCTGCGATGGGCAGTCCGGGAACGACCGCGTTGGCCACCGCGGCGACGGCCGCCGTCGTGAGGAAGACCAGCGCCACGGCCAGCAGGAAGATCGGCCGTTTGTTGGCGGCGAACTGCCGCCAGGAGGTGCGCTGCACGGAGGCGTAGAGCAGCGGGGGCAACAGCGCGGGAAGAATGATCTCGGGCGGGATGTCCACGTTCGGTACGAAGCTGAGGAAGGCCATCACGACGCCCATGAGGGTCATCAGCACCGGCGCGGGAAGCCCGAGCCGGTCCCCCAGTGGCACGGTGACCACGGCTCCGAGCAACAACAGGAGCAGCAGGGCCATTTGATCCACGAGGTGCCTTCCGGAGCGCGCCGGGCCGGCCTCGGTGACCGGCCGGCCTCGGGTTCAACCCTGCCATGCGGGCCCTGCGAACCGGCCAACGCCCCCGCCGTGGACCCCGTGGCGTCGGCCTGATCCGGACGGGAGGCCTACGCCTCCACGGCCCGGCGCATCGCCCGGTGCGGAATGCCCGCGTCCGGGAACTCGGGGCCGTAGGCGGCGTATCCGAGCCGCTCGTAGAAGCCGAGGGCATGCGTCTGGGCGTGCAGGTCGACGGCCGACAGGCCGCGTTCGCGGGCGGCGTCCTCGATGGCCCGTACCAGGGCCGCTCCGACCCCGAGGCCGCGGGCCCCCTTGGTCACGGCGAGCCGGCCGAGCGAACCGACGGTGGGATCGCCGCCGGTCTTCGCCGCCACGGCCGGGCCGTGCAGCAGCCGTCCGGTGCCGAGCGCCGTGCCGTCCGCTGCGACGGCGATGACGTGCACCGCGTCCGCGTCGTAGGCGTCGTACTCGATCTCCTCGGGCACGTTCTGCTCGCCGACGAAGACGTCCCTGCGGATCCGGAAGCAGGCGGCGCGGTCCTCCTCGTCGGTGACCGTGCGGGTGGTGTAGCCGGTCATTCGCTCTCTGCCGCGATCCGGTCGAGGGCCTGCTGGAGGTCGTCCGGGTAGGTGCTGGAGAACTCCACCCAGCTGCCGTCCGACGGGTGCTCGAAGCCGAGCCGGACCGCGTGGAGCCACTGCCGGGTCAGGCCCAGCCGCTTGGCCATGGTCGGGTCGGCGCCGTAGGTCAGGTCGCCGACGCAGGGGTGGCGGTGGGCGGACATGTGCACCCGGATCTGGTGCGTGCGGCCCGTCTCCAGCTTGATGTCCAGGAGGCTGGCGGCGCGGTACGCCTCGATCAGGTCGTAGTGCGTCACCGAGGGCTTGCCCTCGGCGACGACGGCCCACTTGTAGTCGTGGGTGGGGTGGCGGCCGATGGGGGCGTCGATGGTGCCGCTCATCGGGTCCGGGTGGCCCTGGACCAGCGCGTGGTACTTCTTGTCGACGATCCGGTCCCGGAACTGGGCCTTCAGCAGGGTGTAGGCCCGCTCGGACTTGGCGACGACCATCAGCCCGGAGGTGCCCACGTCGAGCCGGTGCACGATGCCCTGGCGCTCGGCGGCGCCCGAGGTCGAGATCCGGTACCCGGCCGCGGCGAGGCCGCCGATGACGGTGGTGCCGGTCCAGCCGGGGCTCGGGTGCGCGGCGACGCCGACCGGCTTCATGATCACGACGATGTCGTCGTCGTCGTGGACGATCTCCATGCCCTCGACGGGTTCGGCGACGATCTGGACCGGGGCGGGAGCCTGCGGCATCTCCACTTCCAGCCAGGCGCCGCCCCGCACCCGCTCGGACTTACCGACCACCGAACCGTCCACCTGCACCTTCCCGGCGGCGGCCAGCTCTGCGGCCTTGGTCCGGGAGAAGCCGAACATGCGGGAGATGGCGGCGTCGACGCGCTCGCCTTCCAGGCCATCGGGTACGGGCAGGGTTCGGATCTCGGGATGCGTACTCACCTGTCGAGTATGCCTTGCGCGTCCTAGTCCTTGTGCACGGTGCCGTCGGGGTCCAGGCCCTTGAAGGAGAGCAGCACGATCAGGATGCCGCCGCAGACGATGGCGGAGTCCGCCAGGTTGAAGACGGCGAAGTGCGCGGGGGCGATGAAGTCCACCACCGCGCCCTCGAAGACACCGGGCGCGCGGAAGATGCGGTCGGTGAGGTTGCCGAGCGCACCGCCGAGCAGCAGACCGAGCGCGATCGCCCACGGCAGGCTGTACAGCTTGCGCGCGAGCCGGGCGATCACCACGATGACGGTCGCCGCGATGATCGTGAAGATGATCGTGAAGGCCTCGCCGAATCCGAACGCGGCGCCCGCGTTGCGGATCGCGTCGAACTTGAGCCAGTCGCCGAAGATCTCGATCGGTTCCTGGTGCTCCAGCTTCGCCACCACGAGCATCTTGCTGCCGAGGTCCAGCAGGTAGGCGAGCACGGCCACGCAGAAGAGCAGGATGATCCGGCGCCGGCGCGTGGCCGGCGACCGGTCGACCGCCGCATCCGCCGCCGCAGAATCCGCGTCCTGCCCGTCCGGCTCGACGGCCTCCGGGGACCCGCTGCCTGCCGTCTGCTCCGGCTCGGCTCCTTCGTGTCCCTCAGCCTCGGGGATGTCCGGCGTACCGATGATGCGCTCCGCCTCTGCCACGTGAGTCCCTCAACCTAGTTCCCGACTGAGGACGAGGGTACGACACACCGGCGGGGATCAGCCGCGTCGTTCCTGCTTCTGTTTGTCCTCGACGCAGAGGGTGGCCCGGGGGAAGGCCTGCATCCGCGCCTTGCCGATCGGATTGCCGCAGATCTCGCAGAGTCCGTACGTGCCCGCGTCGAGCCGGGCCAGTGCCCTTTCGGTCTGCTCCAGCATCTCCTGGGCGTTGGCTGCGAGCGACATCTCGTGCTCGCGGGTGATGTTCTTGGTGCCGGTGTCCGCCTCGTCGTCACCCGCCCCGTCGCCGGAGTCCCGCATCAGCCCGGCCAGCGCCAGGCCCGACGCCTCCAGCTCGTTGCGCAGCCGCGTGATCTCGCCGGTCAGCTCGGTACGGGCCGCCGCGACCTCCTCCGGCGTCCAGGGGTCCTCTCCCGGCCGTACGGCCAGCTCCCCCGGGGCTGTCGCTGCCGCACGGGCCGGGGGCACGGGTGCCGCGCTCCGGCCTGCCGTCCGGGTCCTGGCCGCGCTCTTCTTGGCTACCACCGTGTGGGCTCCCGTCTGCTCGGCGGCCTCGGCCGCCCCCGTGGCCGCCTCGGCGGCCGTCTTCGAAGCCTTGTCGGCCGTGGTCCTCTTCGCCGCGGTCTTCTTCGCCGCCGCCTTCCCGGTCGCGGTCTTCCCGGCAGCCGGTCCGGTGGCCGCCTTCTCGGCAGCCTTCTTCACGGCTTTCCTCACAGCCTTCTCGGCAGTCTTCTTCGCCGCCTTCCTGGCGGTCTTCTTCGTGGCCTTCTTCGCCGCGGTGGTCTGCGCGGCGGCCTGCTCCGGCCCGGTCTCCGGTGCGCTGTGCGTATCCGCGTCCGAAGTGCTCTCCCGGCCGGTCCCTTCCGTCGTCTCCCCGGCCACCGCGCCCGTGGATGTCGCTGACGCCGTCTTCTCTGCGGCGGTCTTCTTCGCCACCATGGCCGCGGCCCCTTCACGCATTGTGATCTTGCTCGCGAGTCGTGCTGGGACGATAAGTCGACCCCAGCCCCGCGGCAACGGGGCACGCCGCCGCATCGCCCCTCCCCGTGTCCGGATCACCGCGCGCCTGAAACCGTTGTGCCCAGCTCCCCGCCCGGTAATCCGCCTTCCGGCCGCTCGCCGGGCAGCCCCGGGACCCGTTGCGCCCGTCTGGCCATTCGGGTCACGCCGGGGCCGCCGGAAAACCGGTCGGCCGCCGCACCCCGGGGCCCGTACACTGGCCTCAGCGAGAGGCATGGATGGGACGAGTAGCGTCGTACGCAGCCCAGAGCGACCCGGGGACGGTGGAAGCCCGGGGGCGAGCGCGCCGCGAAGATCACCCCGGAGCCGCCGGAAGAAAGTCCTGGGAAGTGGGCTCCGCCCACGGGCGCAGGGCGAGTAGAACCGGCATCGCACCCCAATGAGGGGGCCACGGGCGGCACGCCCGGGGCCAAGGAGGGTGGTACCGCGGGATCCGGGCATCGGTTCTCGTCCCTCCGACGGAAGTGGAACACGTCCGCCGGAGGAAGCCCGCACATGACATCGCCGCAGTACCGCCAGGTACCCGCCCAGGTCGACCTGCCCGCGCTGGAGCACGCCGTGCTCGACTTCTGGCGCGAGAACAAGGTCTTCGACCGGAGCCTCGAACAGTCCGAGGGCCGCCCCGAGTGGGTCTTCTACGAGGGCCCGCCCACCGCCAACGGCATGCCGGGCGCCCACCACATCGAGGCCCGCGTCTTCAAGGACGTCTTCCCGCGCTTCCGCACCATGCAGGGCTACCACGTCGGCCGGAAGGCCGGCTGGGACTGTCACGGTCTGCCCGTGGAGCTCGCGGTCGAGAAGGAGCTGGGCTTCAACGGCAAGAAGGACATCGAGGCGTACGGCATCGCCGAGTTCAACGCCAAGTGCCGCGAGTCCGTCACCCGGCACACCGACGCGTTCACCGAGCTCACCACCCGGATGGGCTACTGGGTCGACCTCGACGACGCGTACCGCACGATGGACCCCGAGTACGTCGAGTCCGTGTGGTGGTCGCTGAAGGAGATCTTCAACAAGGGTCTGCTCACCCAGGACCACCGCGTCGCCCCCTGGTGCCCGCGCTGCGGCACCGGCCTCTCCGACCACGAGCTGGCCCAGGGGTACGAGACGGTCGTCGACCCCTCGGTCTTCGTGCGCTTCCCGCTGACGTCCGGCCCGCTGGCCGGCGAGGCGGCCCTCCTGGTCTGGACGACGACCCCCTGGACCCTGGTCTCCAACACGGCCGTCGCCGCGCACCCCGAGGTCGAGTACGTCGTCGCGACGAACGGCGAGGAGAAGCTGGTCGTCGCCCGCCCCCTCGTCGAGAAGGCGCTGGGCGAGGGCTGGGAACTGACCGGCGACTCCTTCACCGGCCGCGAGATGGAGCGCTGGACCTACGAGCGCCCGTTCGCGCTGGTCGACTTCCCCGCCGAGGCCCACTACGTCGTCAACGCCGAGTACGTGACGACCGAGGACGGTACGGGTCTGGTCCACCAGTCCCCCGCCTTCGGCGCCGACGACCTCCTGGTCTGCAAGGCCTACGGCCTTCCGGTCGTGAACCCGGTCCGCCCCGACGGCACCTTCGAACAGGACGTGCCGCTCGTCGGCGGCGTCTTCTTCAAGAAGGCCGACGAGGCGCTCACCGAGGACCTGGCCGCCCGCGGCAAGCTCTTCCGGCACGTCCCGTACGAGCACAGCTATCCGCACTGCTGGCGCTGCCACACGGCGCTGCTCTACTACGCGCAGCCGTCCTGGTACATCCGCACGACCGCGGTCAAGGACCGGCTCCTCGCGGAGAACGAGAAGACCAACTGGTTCCCCGACTCGGTCAAGAACGGCCGTTTCGGAGACTGGCTGAACAACAACGTCGACTGGGCCCTGTCCCGGAACCGCTACTGGGGCACCCCGCTGCCGATCTGGCGCTGCGAGGACGACCACCTCACCTGCGTCGGCTCGCGTGCCGAGCTGACCGAGCTCACCGGCACCGATCTCTCCGGCCTGGACCCGCACCGGCCGTTCATCGACGAGATCACGTTCACCTGCTCGCACGAGAACTGCCAGCTGGAGGCGTACCGCGTCCCCGAGGTCATCGACGCCTGGTACGACTCGGGTTCGATGCCGTTCGCGCAGTGGGGCTACCCGTACAAGAACAAGGAGATCTTCGAGAGCCGCTACCCGGCACAGTTCATCTCGGAGGCCATCGACCAGACGCGCGGGTGGTTCTACACGCTGATGGCGGTCGGCACCCTGGTCTTCGACAAGTCCAGTTACGAGAACGTCGTGTGCCTGGGCCACATCCTCGCCGAGGACGGCCGGAAGATGTCCAAGCACCTGGGCAACACGCTCGAACCGATCCCGCTCATGGACCAGCACGGCGCCGACGCGGTCCGCTGGTTCATGGCGGCGGGCGGTTCCCCGTGGGCGGCGCGCCGCGTCGGGCACGGCACGATCCAGGAAGTCGTCCGCAAGACGCTCCTCACGTACTGGAACACGGTCGCCTTCCAGGCGCTGTACGCCCGTACGTCGGACTGGGCGCCCTCGGCCGCCGACCCCGCACCGGCCGACCGCACGGTCCTGGACCGCTGGCTGCTCAGCGAACTGAACGCCCTGGTGGACCAGGTCACCAAGGCGCTGGAGGGGTACGACACCCAGCGCGCCGGCAAGCTGCTGTCCGCGTTCGTCGACGACCTGTCCAACTGGTACGTGCGCCGCTCCCGCCGGCGCTTCTGGCAGGGCGACAAGGCGGCGCTGCGCACCCTGCACGACGTCGTCGAGACGGTCACCCGGCTGATGGCCCCGCTGACCCCGTTCATCACCGAGCGGGTCTGGCAGGACCTCGTCACGCCGGTCACGCCGGACGCCCCCGCCTCGGTGCACCTCTCCACCTGGCCGCAGGCGGACCTGTCGGCGATCGACCCGGGCCTCTCCACACAGATGGCCCTGGTTCGCCGCCTGGTCGAGCTGGGACGCGCCACGCGTGCCGAGTCGGGCGTCAAGACCCGCCAGCCGCTGTCGCGTGCCCTGGTCGCGGCCTCGGGCTTCGAGACCCTCTCCCCCGAGCTGCACGGCCAGATCACGGAGGAACTGAACGTCTCCTCGCTGGCCTCCCTGTCCGAGGTCGGGGGCTCCCTGGTCGACACGACGGCGAAGGCGAACTTCCGGGCCCTGGGCAAGCGGTTCGGCAAGGGCGTCCAGGCGGTCGCGAAGGCCGTGGCGAACGCGGACGCGGCGGCGCTCTCGCTGGCCCTGCGCGAAGGCACGGCGTCGGTCGAGGTCGACGGGGAGCAGGTCACCCTGGCCCCCGACGAGGTCATCATCACGGAGACCCCGCGCGAGGGCTGGTCCGTCGCGTCCGACTCCGGCGCCACGGTCGCCCTGGACCTGGAGATCACCCCGGAGCTGCGGCGTGCGGGCCTGGCCCGTGACGCGATCCGGCTGATCCAGGAGGCACGCAAGAACAGCGGCCTGGACGTGGCGGACCGCATCGCCGTCCGCTGGACCTCCACGTCGGCCGCGACGGCCGAGGCCCTGACCGAGCACGCATCGCTCATCTCGGACGAGGTCCTGGCCCTGGACTACGCGCAGGGCGAGGCGGACGCGTCCTACGGGGATCCCTTCGAGGACGAGGGCCTGGCCCTGACGTTCCGCCTCCGCAAGACGGAGCGGTAGCCCGCAGCACATGAGGGCCCGGCCGGACACGGCCGGGCCCTTTGCTGTTCCCCCTGCTCGCCCCTTCCCTCAGCCGGGGGCTCCGGGATTCAGCCTCGCCGGCGTTCGAGGCGCGGGGCCGCGGGGCGGAGCCCCGGGTTCGGGACGAAGTGGGCGGGACGGAGCGGGGCGGGGCGGGGCAAGACAGGCGGGGCAGGCAGGCAAGCAGGGAAAAACGCCCCACGCAGCAGCCTCCACAGCCCCCAGCCGCACCGGCACCGGCACCCGCCCATGCCAAAGGGCCGGGCCCCGGGGATCCCCGGGGCCCGGCCCTCAGCCTGCCGACGGCTACGCGCTCAGCGAGCGCGAACCGCTCAGTTGTCGTCCTCGTCGATCAGGAACCCGCGCATCGGCGAAGGCGCCTGCTGCATCGGCTGCGGCGCCTGCGGCCGTACCGGTGCCATCGGCTGGGTCATCGCCGGCGACATCTGCTGCTGGCCGCCGTAGGAGGGCCCACCGCCCATGGACGGGTTGCCGCCCATCTGCTGGTTGCCGTGACCGCCGTGGTTGCCGCCCATGGTGTGACCCATGGCACCGGCACCGGCCGGAGCCAGCGAGGGCGACGGCGGCAGCGAAGCGGCCGCAGGGGTCCGCGGCGGAGCCAGCGAGTCGTCGGCCTGGGTCTCCAGCTGACGCAGCTGGCTCTCCAGGTAGGACTTCAGACGGGTCCGGTACTCGCGCTCGAAGCCACGCAGGTCCTCGACCTTGCGCTCCAGCGTCGCGCGGGCCGACTCCAGCGAGCCCATCGCCACGCGGTGCTTCTCCTGCGCGTCCCGCTCCAGGGCGTCCGCCTTGGCTCGCGCGTCGCGCTCCAGGCCCTCGGCACGGCTGCGCGCCTCGCCGACGATCTTGTTGGCCTCGGAACGGGCCTCCGCGATCGCCTGGTCCGCGGTCTGCTGCGCCAGGGAGAGGACACGGGCGGCGCTGTCGCCACCGGGACCCTGCTGCTGCATCTGCGGCGGCTGCTGCTGCTGCATCTGCTGCATCTGCTGCATCTGCTGCTGCTGCGGGTTGTGGCCACCCATGGGGCCACCCATCGGTCCACCCATGGGACCGCCCTGCATCGGGCCGGGGCCGTTGGGGCCCTGCGGACCGGGACCGTGCGGACCCTGGGGGCCGTGGCCACTGGGACCGGCCGGCAGCTGAGGAGCACCACCGGGCAGCTGGGGGGGACCCATCTGCGGGGGCTGCTGCTGCTGGACCGGCGGACCAGATATGGCGGCGGGCACAGGTGCGCCGGGACGGTCCTGCGGCTCCGGCTTGCGCATACCTTGCTGCTGCTGGTTCTGCGCGGCGGCACGCGTGGCGGCGGCCAGCTTGGCGCGCAGGTCCTCGTTCTCACGGAGCAGGCGGGTCAGCTCGGACTCGACCTCGTCGAGGAAGGCATCGACCTCGTCCTCGTCATAGCCTTCTCGGAGGCGGACCGTCGTGAACTGCTTGTTCCGCACGTCCTCGGGGGTCAGCGGCATCTCTTCTTCACCTCTACGTAGTCGTCGGCAGTCGGCAGGACCGTATCGCTCACAGCTTGGTCACGAGGGTGATCAAGATGGAAACGATGATCATCAGAACGAAGAAGGACAGGTCGAGTGCCACGCCCCCGAGACGCAGCGGCGGAATGAACCGCCGCAGGAGCTTCAGCGGTGGATCGGTGACCGTGTAAGTGGCCTCAAGGACGACCACCATCGGCTTGCCCGGCTGCCATGAACGCGCGAACTGGAAGACGTAGTCCATGACCAGCCTGAAGATCAGCACGATGAGGAAACACATCAACGCGATGTAGACAACACTTTGTGCGACGCCCATCCTCGCGCTTCCCTCTCCCCTGGCTCTCGTAGCTCCGGCCTTGCGGCCGGGTTGTTCCCGGTGTCGTGTTCTCAGCTCTGGTTGAAGAATCCGCCCTCTGCGATGCGGGCCTTGTCCTCCGCCGTGACATCGACGTTAGCAGGCGACAACAGGAACACCTTCTGCGTCACTCGTTCAATGCTGCCATGGAGACCGAAGACGAGTCCCGCGGCAAAGTCGACAAGTCGCTTCGCGTCCGTATCGTCCATCTCCGTGAGATTCATGATCACCGGAGTGCCCTCACGGAAGTGTTCCCCGATGGTACGGGCCTCGTTGTAGGTCCTGGGGTGCAGCGTGGTGATGCGGTACGGCTCCCGCTCGGACACGACCTTGGGCATGATCACCGGTGCGTTCTTCTCCATGTTCGGGCGTTCAGGTGTGATGGATGCCACGGGGGCGATTCGGGCGGGTCGCTCTCGCTCCGCCGGAATCTGAACCGGCTCCCGCTGCGCCGGAGGCTGTACCACTCGTACCGGTTCGTCCCGCTCCCGCTCCACCTGATGCGCGGGCTGGTGCCGGCGCCGGTCGCGCTCGGGCTCCGGCTCGGGTTCGAATTCGTCGTCGGGGTCGAACCCCGGACCGTCGTACCCATCGTCCTCCACGAGGCCGAGGTAGACCGCCATCTTGCGCATCGCGCCGGCCATGCTCTGAGTCCTCCGCTCTGTGGTGGATCGGCATCTGTCACCAAGTGCCCGCGATCCACTGTGGCCTGCCCGCCGAGGGCGGTAATGACCATATTTTCTGCTGTGGTCCGACTTGCTTGGCGACGTTACCCGAGCCCGGGTCGGACTCCGAGTACCGCAGTACCGACGCGCACATGTGTCGCTCCGGCCGCAACCGCGTCCTCGAGGTCCGCACTCATCCCTGCAGAGACCATGTTCGCAGCCGGATGGTTCCCGCGCAGCCGGGATGAGAATTCCATCAGCCGGTCGAACGCGGCACGTTGCCTTCCGGCGAACGGCCCGGCGAGCGGCGCGACGGTCATCAGACCGTCCAGCCGGAGCCCGGGCGCGGACGCGACCGCGTCGGCCAACTCCTCGATCCCGTCGGGCGCGACACCGCCACGCTCACCGCGCGCACCGCTCTCCGCGTCGAGCGCGACCTGGATGAGACATCCGAGTTCGCGTCCGCCCCGGCCGGCCGCACCGGAGAGCGCGGTCACGAGCTTCGTACGATCCACCGACTGCACGACATCGGCATAACTTGCCACGGATCGGACCTTGTTCGTCTGCAATTGACCGACAAAGTGCCACGTGAGGGACAGATCCGCACATTCGGTGGATTTCGGAGCTGCATCCTGGTCACGATTCTCCGCGACATGACGCACACCGAGTTCATGCAGAATCCGCACATCGCTCGCGGGGTAGGTCTTGGTGACCACGATGAGGGTCACCTCTTCCCGATTGCGACCGGCTGCGGCACAGGCGGAAGCAATGCGTTCCTCCACCTGTGCCAGATTTGCGGCGAGTTGTTGCTTACGGTCCGTCATGCCCTATCAGTCCAACCAGACATATCCGGCGAGCCGCCCGGTGGTGCGGTCGCGTCGGTACGAGAAGTGATCGCCCGATTCGAGGGTGCAGACGGGCGACATCCGCCGGTCGGTGACCCCGAGGTCCGCCAGCTGCGCGTGGACCCCGGCGGTGACATCCACCGCCGGAGTGCCCCAGCTGGTCTCGGACCACGAAGCGGGGACGACCGCCGCGACCTCGTCCCGCATTCCGGCCGGCACCTCGTAGCACCGGCCGCAGACGGCCGGCCCGGTGCGGGCGATGATCCGGGAGGGGTCCGCGCCGAGTTCGACCATGACCCCCACCGCGGCGGGCACGACTCCGGCAACCAGCCCGGGGCGGCCCGCGTGTGCTGCTGCGACGATCCCGGCGACCGGGTCGGCGAGCAGTACGGGGGTGCAGTCGGCGGTGAGGACGGCGAGCGGGAGGCCGCGTCGAGCGGTGACCACCGCGTCCACGGCGGGGATCTCCCGGGCCTCGCCCCAGGGGGCGTCGACCACGGCGACATCCCGGCCGTGCACCTGGTTCATCCAGACGACCTGCGCCGGATCGAGCCCCCGGGCCTGTGCCGCCCGCGCCCGATTGGCGAGAACGGCGGCGGGGTCGTCGCCGACCGCACCGCCGAGGTTGAGCTCCGCGTACGGAGCGGCGCTCACCCCGCC
This sequence comes from Streptomyces sp. NPDC002809, assembly GCF_040295435.1. NCBI lineage: Bacteria > Bacillati > Actinomycetota > Actinomycetes > Kitasatosporales > Streptomycetaceae > Streptomyces > Streptomyces sp. NPDC002809. The sequence continues at coordinate 8,901 of NZ_JBEOVJ010000002.1, read as the reverse complement.
CCACCTGTCGGTGAAGGAGAAGTGAGCGCCGCCGTCCGAAGAGTCAGAATCCTCATGGCTCGATGAGTGGTGCGGACCTATCACTTCAAGAAGTCCGGAACGTCCAGCTCTTCGGCCTGGGAGTCCTGGTAGGGACGCGCCGGCGGGACGACCGGCGGCAGGTGGCTCTCATGGGCCACCGGAACCGGCTCGGCCTGGACCGGCGGCTCCTCGCGCGGGGGCACGGAACCCAGCCCGCTCGACTGGCGCACGGGCTCGGCGGCCCGGACCGGCGGAGCCGGCTCCTCGCGCTTGGTGGAGCTCGCACCCAGGACGTTCTCCCGCCGGGCCGGCGGCTGTCCGCCGTCGAAGCCCGCCGCGATCACGGTGACCCGCACCTCGTCGCCCAGTGCGTCGTCGATGACCGCACCGAAGATGATGTTCGCCTCCGGGTGAGCCGCCTCGCTCACCAGCTGGGCGGCCTCGTTGATCTCGAAGAGACCGAGGTCGCTGCCGCCGGAGATGGAGAGCAGGACACCGCGGGCGCCGTCGATGGACGCCTCGAGGAGCGGCGAGGAGATCGCCATCTCCGCCGCGGCCACCGCACGGTCGTCGCCGCGGGCGGATCCGATGCCCATGAGCGCCGATCCGGCCTCGGACATGACCGACTTGACGTCGGCGAAGTCGAGGTTGATCAGACCCGGGGTGGTGATGAGGTCGGTGATGCCCTGGACGCCCGAGAGCAGCACCTGGTCAGCCGACTTGAACGCGTCGAGCACGCTGACCTGGCGGTCCGAGATGGACAGCAGTCGGTCGTTGGGAATGACGATGAGGGTGTCGACCTCTTCGCGGAGTTCGGCGATGCCGTCCTCCGCCTGGTTCGCACGACGCCGGCCCTCAAAGGTGAACGGCCGGGTGACCACACCGATCGTCAGGGCGCCGAGCGAGCGCGCGATATTGGCGACGACGGGTGCGCCACCGGTGCCGGTGCCCCCGCCCTCTCCTGCGGTGACGAAGACCATGTCGGCCCCCTTGAGGACCTCCTCGATCTCTTCACGGTGGTCCTCTGCCGCCTTACGACCGACGGCCGGGTTCGCCCCGGCGCCGAGGCCACGGGTGAGTTCACGGCCGACGTCGAGCTTGACGTCGGCGTCGCTCATCAACAGGGCTTGCGCATCCGTGTTGATCGCGATGAACTCGACGCCCTTGAGACCGACCTCGATCATTCGGTTGATGGCATTGACACCACCGCCGCCGACACCGATGACCTTGATGACTGCGAGGTAGTTCTGCGGTGCTGCCACGTCGAAGGCCTCTCGCCTCGAGTTACGTGTCGTCGCTTGGCGGTAGTCCCGCCGCGACGACGGATGCCGATTGGGACGGTCCGAACGCCGACCCAAACCCTAACGTTGAAGTTTAGGGTTACCAGTGTGTCTGCTTCATGGACTCTTCCGAACAGGACACTAAGTCGACAAGTGGCGCACGTTCAACGAACACGCCGAACCTCCCGTTTTTCTTTTCACCCTATGTGATCACCCGTAGCGCTGACCAACCAGGGTGCTGGCCAGGCCAAATGTGCGTCAACTACCCGACACCGCCGGAGCGGTGGGTGCACTCACGTCGAAGTGTCCCGCTTTGGGAGCGGCTTTCATGAGGGCGGTGAGGACTTTCGCCTTCACCACACCCTCTTCACTGCTCCCCCAGATCACCGTCCGGCCCCCGGTGAGCCCCAGGGAAACCGAATCGTACGAGATGACCCGCACGACCTGGGTGTCCTTGACGACTCCGTCCGGAAGATCGCCCGCGACCCGGACTGCTTCCCGCACCAGCCGGTCACTGCCGAATCGGCGCAGGCTCGCGGACTGACCAGGGGTCAGTTCCAGCAGAGGTACACGCCCGGGAGCCTTGTCCACCGTGGCGAAGCGCACGCCTTCGGCGTCCACTTCAATGAACTTTGCGCCCTTTTTCACCAACAGGACCGGCTGTCGTTCGGTCACTTTAAGTCCGATGCCGTGCGGCCATGACCGTACGACATCCACTGAGTCGATACGAGGCAACTTCTGGCGCAACCTCTCGGCGACCGCGTCCGTGTCGACGGAGATCAGCGGGGCACCCATCGGCACCGCCGCCGCGGCCTCCACCTCGGCCGGTGTCAGTACGTCGACACCGGTGATCCGGACCTGTTCGGTACGGAGCCAGGAGGAACCGTAGAGCGCCCAGACGGCTCCGGAGCCGAGCAGCAGCACGGCCGCGCCGATCACGATCAGGAGCGTGCGCCTGGACATCCGGCGGCCCTCCGCGCGTGGGCGCGTCGGGTCGCCCCGGGTGTCCCTCTGCTGCCCTGCACCGCGCTGGGCGGTCGTCGGTCCGGCCACGCTCGCTCCTTATGCCGGGTCCGGGGGCGCCGCCCCCGGACCCGTCCGCCTCACGCGCCTCGGCGTGCGGCGATCGCCTCGTACACCATGCCGACCAGCAGGTCGTCGGCGTCCCGGCGGCCGAACTCGGCGGCGGCGCGGGACATTTCGTACAGCCGGTGCGGATCCGACAGCACCGGGAGGACGTTGCCCTGCACCCACTCGGGGGTGAGCGCCGCGTCGTCCACCAGCAGGCCGCCGCCGGCGTTGACCACCGGCTGGGCGTTGAGCCGCTGTTCGCCGTTGCCGATCGGCAACGGGACATAGGCGGCGGGCAGCCCGACGGCGGAGAGTTCGGCGACGGTCATCGCGCCCGCGCGGCAGAGCATCATGTCGGCCGCGGCGTACGCGAGATCCATCCGGTCCACGTACGGTACCGGGATGTAGGGCGGCATCCCGGGCATGTTGTCGATGCGCGGCATTTCGTTCTTCGGGCCGACCACGTGCAGGATCTGGATCCCGGAGCGCTGGAGCAGCGGCGCGACCCGCTGGACCACCTCGTTGAGGTGGCGGGCGCCCTGCGAGCCGCCGGAGACCAGCAGCGTCGGCAGGTTGGGGTCGAGGCCGAAGGCGGCACGCGCCTCCGGGCGGACCCGGGCCCGGTCCAGGGTGGCGATGGTGCGGCGCAGCGGGATGCCGATGTAGCGGGCACCGCGCAGCTTGCTGTCGGGGGTGGAGACGGCGACCCCGTGCGCGTACCGCGAACCGATCTTGTTGGCCAGGCCCGGCCGGGCGTTGGCCTCGTGCACCACGATCGGCACTCCGGCGCGCTTGGCGGCGAGATAGCCGGGCAGCGCGACGTAGCCGCCGAAGCCGACCACGCAGTCAGCCCTGGTCCGCTCCAGGATCTGCTCGGCGGCCTTGATGGTGCCGCGCAGCCTGCCCGGGACGGTGATGAGCTCGGGGGTGGGCTTGCGCGGCAGCGGTACGGCCGGGATCAGGGCGAGTTCATACCCCCGCTCGGGTACGAGCCTGGTCTCGAGTCCGCGCTCCGTGCCGAGAGCGGTGATTCCCACGCTCGGGTCCTGCCTCCGCAGTGCGTCCGCGAGGGCAAGCGCGGGCTCGATGTGGCCGGCGGTCCCCCCACCGGCGAGTACGACATGCACCGAAATTCACCGCTCTCCGGACGGACGCTTCTTGACGCGCCGTCTCATCGTCTTCCATCTCACCCCGGGCCTCCGCATGGCCAGGGCAGCCTTCGCTGCGGGATCCGCTCGCGCGAACGCGATCAGCAGCCCGACAGCGAACATGGTCGGCAGCAGGGCCGACCCCCCGTAGGAGAACAGCGGGAGCGGGACACCGGCGATCGGCAGCAGGCCGAGCACCGCACCGATGTTGATCACGGCCTGAGCCGTGATCCAGGTGGTCACACCTCCCGCTGCGTACCTCACGAAGGGGTCCTCCGTGCGTCCGGCCACGCGGATACCCGCATAGCCTAGAGCCGCGAAGAGGGCGAGTACCGACAGCGTCCCCGCCAACCCCAGTTCCTCCCCGGTGATGGCGAAGATGAAGTCGGTGTGCGGTTCAGGGAGTTGGCCCCATTTTTCCACACTTGCACCGAGCCCGGATCCGAACCATCCGCCGGACGCCAGAGCGTAGATGCCGTGCACGGCCTGCCAGCACGAGCCCCCGGGGCCGGGTTCGCTGGCCCCCATGCAGTCGAGCCGGGACATCCGGTTCGGACTGGTCTTGATCAGCAGGAAGGCGATCAGGCCTGCGGAGGCGAGCACTCCGGCGAACAGCCGGGTCGGCGCTCCGGCCAGCCAGAGCAGTCCGAACAGGATGGCCGTGAGAATGATCGCAGTGCCCATGTCACCGCCGAGCATGATCAGCCCGAGCAGCATGAAGGCGACCGGGACCAGCGGCACGAGCATGTGCTTCCACTGGTTCAGCAGCCGTTTGTCCTGCTTGCGGGAGAGCAGGTCGGCTCCCCACAGGACGAGGGCCAGCTTGCCGAACTCACTGGGCTGGAGCTGGAAGGGACCGCCCAGGTAGAGCCAGTTCCGGTTGCCGTTGACCGACATCCCTATCCCGGGGACCTGGACCAGCACCATCAGGAAGACGGCGCCCATGAGCAGCGGGTAGGCCAGGGCCCGGTGGAGCTTCACGGGCATCCGAGCGGCGGCCGCCATCAGCCCGGCCCCGATGACGGCGGCGAGGAACTGCTTGCGGAAGAAGTACGTGCCCGGCTTGCCGAGCTCCAGTGCCTTGATCATCGATGCGGAGTAGACCATCACGAGACCGAGCACGGTGATGAGCAGCCCGGCGCCCAGGATCAGGTAGTACGCGGTCAGCGGGCGGTCCCACGCCCGGCGTGCCTGTTCGTACAGCCGTCGCGCTCCGCCGCCCCGCGGGGAACGGGGGCCGCCGGAGGTCCTGGAGCGCGCCACAGGGGGCCGCCGGGCGCCGGCGGCGGGCCGGACGCGCAGGGCGAGGCCGGCTGGGAGCGGTGCACCCCCGGCCGCGAGGAGGGGCGGACGGAGCACCCGGCTGATCGCCGAGGTCGCCCGTGAGCGGTCCCCGCGGCGTGCGGCAGAGCTCTCTTCGGCCGGCATGGTCCCTGTCCCCTCCACTGCTCGTGCCCGGGGCTTCGGTGCCGTGGGCCCGGGCCCACGGCACAGGCCGTACGTACCCGGATGCTCCGGGACGGTACGGCGCGGAGGCCGGGCCCGTCAGGCGCTCTCGGCTGCGAGTGCGCGGACGGCGTCCGCGAAGGCCTCGCCCCGCTTGTTGTAATTGACGAACATGTCCATCGAAGCGCAGGCCGGAGCCATCAGTACGGTGTCTCCCGGCCGGGCGAGCCGTGCCGCCGCGCGGACCGCCTCGGACATCGCCCCAGTGTCGGTCCGGTCGAGGTCGGTCACCGGGACCTCGGGCGCGTGTCGCGCGAGCGCTTCGCGGATCAGGGCCCGGTCGGCGCCCATCAGCACGACGCCCCGCAGGCGCTTCGCGCACCCGGTCACCAGCTCGTCGAAGGCGGCACCCTTGGCCAGTCCCCCGGCGATCCAGACGATCGGGTCGTAGGCCGCGAGGGACGCCTCGGCGGCGTGGGTGTTGGTGGCCTTGGAGTCGTCGATGTACGTGACCCCGGCGACGTCCGCGACGTGTTCGATGCGGTGCGGGTCGGGGCGGAAGGCCCGCAGCCCGTCGCGCACCGCGGCGGGCTCCACGCCGAAGGCGCGGGCCAGCGCCGCGGCTGCGAGGGCGTTGGCGATGTTGTGCGGGGCGGGCGGGTTGACGTCCGCGACCTCGGCGAGCTCCTGGGCCTGCTTCTGCCTGTTCGTCACGAAGGCGCGGTCGACGAGGATGCCGTCGACGACCCCGAGCTGGGAAGGTCCCGGGGTGCCGAGGGTGAAGCCGATCGCCCGGCAGCCCTCCTCGACGTCCGCCTCGCGCACCAGGTCCTCGGTGGCGCCGTCCGCCACGTTGTAGACGCAGGCGACGGTGTTGCCCTCGTAGATCCGGCCCTTGTCGGCGACGTACGCCGCCATGGAGCCGTGCCAGTCGAGGTGGTCGGGGGCCAGGTTGAGGACGGCCGCGGAGTGGGCGCGCAGCGAGGGCGACCAGTGCAGCTGGTAGCTGGAGAGCTCGACGGCCAGTACGTCGTACGTCTCCTCGCCGAGGACGGCGTCCAGGAGCGAGACGCCGATGTTGCCGACGGCGGCGGTGCGCAGCCCCGCGGCCTCCAGGATCGAGGCGAGCATCCGCACGGTCGTGGTCTTGCCGTTGGTACCGGTGACCGCGAGCCAGGGCGCGGCGCCGGGTCCGCGCAGCCGCCAGGCGAGTTCGACGTCGCCCCAGACCGGGACGCCCGCCTCGGCGGCTGCGGCGAAGAGCGGCTTGTCGGGCTTCCAGCCCGGGGTGGTGACGATGAGTTCGGTGGACTCGGGCAGGGTGGCCCCGTCGCCGAGGCGCACGGTGATGCCCTGCGCCTCCAGCTCCGCGGCCTGGCCGCGGGAGTGCTCGTCGTCACCGTCGTTGACCACGGTGACGACGGCGCCGAGGCCGTGCAGCACCCGGGCCGCCGGGATCCCGGAGACCCCGAGTCCGGCGACCGTGACGTGCTTGCCCTGCCAGTCCACGTTGCTCACTTCTTGGCTGCCCATCCTGCGTAGAAGAGGCCGAGGCCGACGATCACGCACATGCCCTGGATGATCCAGAAGCGGACCACGACAAGGACTTCGGACCACCCCTTGAGTTCGAAGTGGTGCTGGAGCGGTGCCATGCGGAAGACGCGCTTGCCGGTCATCTTGAACGAACCGACCTGGATGACGACGGACATCGTGATCATCACGAAGAGGCCGCCGAGCACCGCCATCAGGAACTCGGTGCGGGAGCAGATCGCCAGACCGGCGAGCGCGCCGCCGAGGGCCAGCGAACCGGTGTCACCCATGAAGATCTTGGCGGGCGAGGTGTTCCACCACAGGAAGCCGAAGCAGGAGCCCATGAGCGCGGAGGCCACGACCGCGAGGTCGAGTGGATCTCGTACCTCGAAACAGGCACTGGGGTTGGTCAGGGTGGCCGCGTTGGCGCAGGACTCCTGGAACTGCCAGAGCCCGATGAAGGTGTACGCGCCGAAGACCATCACCGACGCGCCGGTGGCGAGGCCGTCCAGACCGTCCGTCAGGTTCACGCCGTTGGACATGGCGAGAATCATGAAGAGCGCCCAGAGCACGAACAGCACCGGGCCGATCGACCAGCCGAAGTCCTCGACGAACGAGAGCCTGGTGGAGGCGGGGGTGTTGCCCCGGGCGTCGGCGAACTGGAGCGAGAGCACCGCGAAGGCGACGCCGACGATCAGCTGACCGGCCATCTTGGCCTTGGCACGCAGGCCCAGCGAGCGCTGCTTGACGATCTTGATGTAGTCGTCGAGGAAGCCGACGAGTCCCATGCCGGCCATCAGGAAGAGGACCAGTACGCCGGAGAAGCGCATGTCCTCGCCGGTGATGACCTTCGCCAGGACGTACGCGATGATCGTCGCCAGGATGAAGGCGATGCCGCCCATGGTGGGCGTGCCCTTCTTCGATCCGTGGCTGCGCGGGCCGTCGTCCCGGATGAACTGCCCGTATCCCTTGCGGGCCAGCAGCTTGATCAGCAGCGGGGTACCGACCAGGGTCAGGAAGAGCCCGATGGCCCCCGCGAAGAGGATCTGCCTCATCGGCCGGCGACCTCGCCCTCGGTCGCGTTCTCCAGCAGTGCCGTAACGACCTGCTCCAGGCCGACCGACCGGGACGCCTTCACCAGCACGACGTCTCCCGGGCGCAGTTCACTGCGCAACAGGTCGACGGCAGCCTGTGCGTCGGACACATGCACCGACTCCTCACCCCACGAACCCTCGTTGTATGCGCCCAGTTGCAGCCAGGAGGCTTCTCTGCCCCCGACCGCGACGAGCTTGCTGACGTTGAGCCGGACGACAAGCCGTCCGACCGCGTCGTGCTCGGTGAGCGAGGCGTCGCCGAGCTCGGCCATCTGGCCGAGCACTGCCCACGTACGACGCCCCTTCCCCATGGCGGCCAGCGCGCGCAGCGCGGCCTTCATGGATTCGGGGTTGGCGTTGTAGGCGTCATTGACGAACGTCACGCCGTCCGGACGCTCGGTGACCTCCATGCGCCAGCGGGAGAGGGTGCCCGCCTCGGAGAGCGCCACGGCGATCTCGTCTGCGGACAGGCCCAGCTCATGGGCGACGGCGGCCGCGGCGAGCGCGTTCGACACGTGATGCTCACCGTACAGGCGCATGGTCACATCACTGCACCCGGTGGGTGTGTGGAGCCTGAACGAGGGGCGGCCGTCCTCGGTGAGATGAACGTTCTCGCCCCGTACGTCCGCATCCGCGGCTTCGCCGAAGAGCAGCACGCGGGCCTTGGTCCGGGAGGTCATGGCGCGGACGAGCGGGTCGTCGGCGTTGAGCACGGCGAGGCCGTCCTCGGGGAGGGACTCGACCATCTCGCCCTTGGCCTTGGCGATCTGCTCCCGGCCGCCGAACTCACCGATGTGCGCGGTGCCGACGTTGAGGACGAGGCCGATGCGCGGCGGGACGAGCCCGGTGAGGTAGCAGATGTCGCCGATGTAGCGGGCACCCATTTCGAGGACCAGGTGCTGGGTCTCCTCGGTGGCGCGCAGTGCGGTGAGCGGCAGACCGATCTCGTTGTTGAGGTTGCCCGCCGGGAAGACGGTGGGACCCTTGCGCTCCAGGAGCTGGGCGATCAGGTCCTTGGTCGAGGTCTTGCCGGCGGAGCCGGTGAGGGCGACGACGGTGGTACCGAGGCGGCCGACGACGGCGCGGGCGAGCGCACCGAGCGCCGCCACCACGTCGTCGACGACGATCGCGGGCACGCCGACGGGGCGGGCGGCCAGGACGACTGCCGCGCCCGCCTCGACGGCGCGCTGCGCGTAGTCGTGGCCGTCGACGCCGTCGGGCGCGAACGCGACGGAAAGGGGGAGTGGCTTGAACACCCCCGAGGGGATGACGACCGGCCCGCGGTCGGGTGGGGCCGGGTCCCGGATGTAG